>JBKCOM010000145.1:0-7743 GCA_046309775.1 Flavobacteriales bacterium | reverse complement strand
CGGTATGGTCGGTGTATTCCGCTCGATTCAGGTGAATGGTCCAGACCTCGCGAGTATGGGTGGTGATATGATGTTGGCGATGATCACTACTGTTGTCGGTTTGATTGTAGGTATTATCAGTTATGTTGCATATAACACCCTGGTAGCGCGCATCGGAAAGGTGATTCATAAGATGGAAGCACGCGCGGTAGAATTCATCGATATCCTCGAACAACCCACCAACTAATACTCCACACTATGGATTTTGGAAGAAGAAATAAAGTGGCGGCGGAGGCAAACATGTCTTCGATCTCTGACTTGGTGTTTCTCTTGCTCATCTTCTTCATTGTGATGTCCACGATGGCGGTGAATGGAGAAATGGTGAATCTGCCCAAGACGAGCACTGGTGAATCTGTTGCTGGCGCGGCATCCGTTACCATTACCAAGGATTTGAGATACATGGTCAACAATACAGAAGTTTCAAAAGAAGAGGTGAAGGATAAATTGACCGCATTGATGGCTGGAAAGCCCGATGAAAAGCGCACAGTGATACTCAATGTAGATAGAGATGTGCCAACTGGAGAGACGATTGAACTTTTTTCAACTTTGAAGGTACTACGCTGCAATCCCGTGATTGCAACACGTACTAAAAAAGAAGAATAATGACAGAATCAAAATCACATAAGACCATAGCTGCCTCTGGCAGTATTGCAGTGCACGCAGCGCTTGCGATTCTTTTGATGCTTGCCCTCAAAGACTGTGGCGGCGGCTCTGGCAATGGCAATCAATACATGGCGCTCAATGTGGCCGCACTTGGCGACTCTGATATGGGAAGTGGAGAAGATCCAGGTGCCCCTGCACCTTCGGCATCCGCTCCACAAGAACCCGTAGAAGAGGAACAGGTGGAGACGCAAGATGACGCACCAGTAGTGGCTCCCAAAACAGAAACTACTAAACCTAAAGAGACAAAGCCTAAGGAGACAAAACCAACCGAGACGAAGCCCAAAGAAACAACGAATAATACCGTTAATAGCGCCTTAGATGCTTTGAACAATAACAAACCTGGTGGTGGCAGTGGTGACACAAAACCTGGTGGCAATGAAGGGCGTCCAGATGGTTCGATTTCGGGTAAGGGTATTTTTAGTGGCGGTGGCGGTAGCGGTAATTGGGCACTAAGCGGCCGGACGATGTCAAGTCCTCCATCCCTTGATGAGCGTCCACAAACTGAAGCCACAGTAATTGTTTCAATATTGGTCGATCGCACAGGAAAAGTGGTTAGTGCTACTATTCAAGATTATAAAGCTGAAGGCAATGAGGGACGCGCGAAGTTGGAGGCATTGGCTTTGAAAGCTGCACGTTCTGCGCGGTTCTCTGCGAATCCTGATGGACCAATCAACCAGAAAGGAACCATCACTATCAACTTTAAGTTGAAATAATCACAAGACTTCAGCGACAGTAAATACAGAGCCTCCGATAAGAATCATATCTTTTTCGGAGGCTTTTTCTTTTGCGGTCTTAAAAGCCGAACGAACGCTCGGGTATGTGTCTCCTTTTAAACCTTGTAGCAGGGCTTGCTCTTGTAGCAGGCTTGCCTCTAATCCTCTCGGGATATCTGCTTTACAAAAATAATAGTGCGCGTCTTTTGGAAGCAATTTTAAAACGGATTGAATGTCTTTGTCATTCACCATGCCTATCACGAAATGGAGCTTTTCGAATGCTTGGTCATTCACTTGTTTCATCAAAATTTCAATACCGTCAACATTGTGGCCAACATCGGCTACCGTGAGAGGTGCGTGTCCTAAAACCTGCCAACGGCCCATCAGGCCTGTATTTTGAATGACTTTTGTAAAGCCATTAGAGATATGGTCATCGCCAATATTCCAGCCTTTTTTTCTCAGGGTGAGTAAAGTCTGATAGGCGGTTCTTCTATTTTGATCTTGATAATATCCTTTTAATTCTGAAGATGGCGGTTCTTCTGTTTCTAGTGATGCGTCAATCCACTCTACCGAATGTTCATTCGCTTTTTGCAGGATTACCGAACGAACATTCGGTTTCATTTCGCCAAGCACAACAGGCGTGTTTGGTTTAATGATACCAGCTTTTTCAATGGCAATTTTTTCCAAAGAATCACCCAATAGATTCATGTGATCCCAGCCGATATTGGTAATCGCGCACACTTCAGGTTGAATGACATTTGTAGAATCAAGTCGGCCACCCAGTCCAGTTTCTATGACGGCGATATCTACATTTTCATTTTTAAAATACCAAAATGATAGTGCAATGGTCATTTCGAAAAATGAGGGTTCGATGGAAGTCCAATGCTGTCGGTATTTTTCTACAAAATCCACCACTGCTTCCCGAGTGATCATTCGGCCGTTGATTTTTATTCTCTCTCTAAAATCCTTTAAATGGGGAGATGTACAAAGTCCTACTTTATAGCCTGCTTCCTGCAGCGAGCTGGCAATAAGATGGGATGTTGAGCCCTTTCCGTTTGTTCCAGCTATGTGTACTGTCTTTAAACCTTTGTGCGGGTTGCCAATGATTTCACAGAGGGCCAAAGTGTTGGATAAGTCGGGTTTATAAGCCGCGGGACCGACTCTGTGAAACATAGGGAGTGCACTGTACAAATAGTCCAATACCTCTTCATAAGACTTCATAAGGCTTATTTTATGAATGCAATTTTAGCTACGTTTTCGGCATCGTCATTATTAGTAGCGCAAAAGATGAGGTATATTCCTGTGGCTGGACGTTCGCCATTAAAGTTTTTACCATTCCAAACGGCACGTCCGCCTTCACTTTCGATTTCGTTGACAATATTTCCTTGAAGGTCAGTAATCTTTACTACGGTTTGATATGCAAGCCCATCAATGACAATATCTCCTTCATAATCTTCTCTTACGGGATTGGGATAGGCAATGATATTCGACATTTCGTTGTCAAAATTGGTGGCACTTCCGAAATAGGAGATGATTCCCAATTCAGTAATAAAAAAGACTTCGCCGGTTCGTTGGTTGATGGTAATGTCGATGATGTTGTTTGATAGAATAGGGCTGTTTTCTGCTGTGAAGTGCTGAATCTGCTGCTGTCCGTCGGCGCTGACAAGAAAGACTCCGCTAGTTTGGGTGCCAATCCACTTTCTGTTTCCTCCATCAATTTCAATAGCGGTGATAGACTCTGTACCTAGTAGTTCTTGAATATTTCCTCCTTGTTCGATGAGAATGGGTTCGGTATCGTAGGAGTCACTATTGAACACAGCATCTTGATTGTATAGCACTGAAAGGCCTTGCAAGGTGCCAATCCAAAGCTCGCCGTCGAGATCTTCTTTTAGACAGAGCACATCATTATTCGCGAGATTTCCTGAACCTTCGCTTGCGGTGAGCAGTTTGAAATTATCATCACTTGTAGTAGTAAGTGTTCCGTTTGGATTGAAGGCGAGCACGCCTCTGCCTCGAACGATAGAATAGATATATCCAGACTGGCCTACTTCTATTTCCGTAATTCGGTCTTCTGTGGTAATAGTAGGGGAGAAATTATAACCAGTGAATTGTCCATCTTTATTTCTGCTATGAATCGCTAAAGGACTGAGTGCATTGTTCATCCACAAATTGCCATCGAAGTCGAAGGCAATTCCACTAACACCTACCCAATCGTCTGTGAAGCTCAAAGGACCAATACGCAGCGTGCTATTGGTATTATTGAAAACATTCACCACCTGTTTGTCATATAGTTCGATGAGACCTTCTTCCCACGAACTTACATAGACGTGCTTGGTGTCTGTTGGATCGATGGCTACTCCAATGATATCAAAAACTTCTGGTGTTGAGTTGATACCAGCGGGTTCAGAAATTTCCGTCCATCTAGAATTATCAAAGTAGCTGATTGGTCTAATGAAATATTGATTTCCCCAAAAGCCTGTTACACCGCCATGAGCGAGGTAGAGGTCGTCATTGAAAGCTTGGAGTCTAAATCCATCTGCAAAGCGCGGCCCGTTGGGAAGCACTGTAGATTCTTGTCCGTTGGTTTTAACTCTCAGCAGACCGAGGTTTTGATCTGTAATCCAATATTCTCCTGTACTATCAGTGATAAAGCATGTTGGAAAAACTTGTTTCCCGAGATGCGTTGGCTTATCCACTATGATTTGAAGCGCCTCATTGATGACGAGGTAGGTATAATTTCCTGCCAAGTTGAGGCCTTGTGGGGATTTGAATATTTTAGGAAAAAAGAGGCCCTCGAATTGTACCGCATTGATCCAATCGATGGTTTCAAGATTGCCCACCCATAGTATATCGGAAGTCGTATTGTTGATGGAAGCATATATCCGTCCGCCGATAAACTCGATGTCCTGAACACCGGTACCAAGAACGGGCGGCGGAGCGATGTAGCTCCAGTTTGCATAGTTTGCAAGAACAGTATTATTGAGTTGTGCTCTTATGATTCCATCAGGTAAAGCGGCATAAATATATCCTGCGTTGATTGCTACATCGGAAACGCGAGTTTGACCTCCATTGGCACCAAGGATGTAGGTTTCACGTACTTCATATCGCACAGGATCCACCACCACCACACCAAAACCCGTGGCGAGATATATCTTATCTCCAGCAGGCAGAATGTTATAGATTTTCTTATCGCCAATGAGCGCGCTGATGCGAATGTCGGGCAGATTGCGTGAGGATTTATTATTGATGATAAAGTCCACGTTTCCGTTTTCATATCCCACGATGAGCTGGCGATTGGTGAAGTCGTATTCGAGAGCGGAGATGCGGACGTCGTTGAGAAGATTGATTTTTGAAAAACGGTCAATTGAATTATCGTTTTTGTTGAAGACAATAATCGCGGCGTCAGAGGCCGCGTAAATCAATCCATTCTCACCTTCGCAAACGTCATTGAGTTTATTGAAAGACAAATGATCGCGCCAGGTGCCAAGACCAAAGTCATTTTGACCTTCGGCGCTGAGAAAACATATTACAAGCCCTATCAGGGTAGAGAAATATTTCATACGGGAGGCAAGTTCTTTAAAAAACCAAAGCCGTCAACGAAAAAATCGGGATTTTCGTGTACTGGGCGCTAAAAATAGGATGAAAACACGAGTATCTTCGCGCCTTAGAAATTTTTTGAAAAATCCATGGAATACGATTTTCGTTCGATTGAAGCCAAGTGGCGCGCCAACTGGAAAGCCCGCAATACTTATAAAGTAACAGAAACCTCGGATCGACCGAAGTATTATGTGCTCGATATGTTCCCTTATCCAAGTGGAGCTGGCTTGCACGTGGGACATCCACTGGGTTATATCGCGAGTGATATTTTTGCGCGTTACAAGCGTCATCAAGGGTTCAATGTACTGCACCCGATGGGCTATGATAGTTTTGGTTTGCCGGCAGAACAGTATGCGATTCAAACGGGCCAACATCCCGCGATCACGACTTCACGCAACATTGAACGCTATCGTGAGCAGTTAGACAAAATGGGTTTCTGTTATGATTGGGATCGTGAAGTACGCACGAGCGATCCGTCTTATTACCAATGGACACAATGGATTTTTAAACTCATATATAATTCTTGGTACAACAAGGATACAGACCGCGCTGAAGCCATTGAGACGTTGATTTCAAAGTTTGAAGAGAATGGGAATTATGGAGTGAATGCCGCGATTGACGAGGACTGGCACAAGAACATTGATCTCTCAAAATTTTTCTTTTCAAAAAACTGGGAAGGAGATTTCTCGTCTACTGACTGGAAGAGCATGAACGAAGAGCTGCAGCAGTTGATTTTGATGCAATACCGCCTTACGTATTTGGCGGATTCTGTTGTCAACTGGTGTCCAGCGCTCGGCACTGTTTTGGCGAATGATGAAATTAAAGACGGAGTGAGCGAGCGTGGCGGACATCCTGTGGTGCAAATGAAAATGCGCCAATGGAGCATGCGCATCACCGCTTATGCACAACGACTTTTGGACGGGCTCAACGATTTGGATTGGTCTGACAGTATCAAAGAAGTGCAACGCAACTGGATTGGCCGTTCGGAAGGCGCTTCGGTGAGTTTCTTGTTGGATCAACACGATCATGAAATTACAGTTTTCACCACACGTCCCGATACCATTTTTGGTGTTTCATTTTTGACGCTTGCACCAGAACACGAATTGGTGAAAGTCATTACTACGGATGAATATCGCGAAGCAGTGGAAGCCTACATCGCAGCGGCTCAACTCAAGACCGAACGTGACAGGCAGACTGATGTAAAAAATGTGACCGGACAATTTACTGGAGCGTATGCGATTCATCCATTTACAGGCGATAAGATTCCCGTTTGGATTGGAGAATATGTGTTGGCGGGTTATGGTACTGGCGCTGTAATGGCTGTTCCTGCTGGTGATCAGAGAGATTTTGATTTTGCTAAAAAATTCAACTTACCCATACCGAATATTTTCGAAGGCGTTGACATTAGTGAGAAGGCGGAAGCTTCGAAAGAAGTGAAGTTGGCGAATTCATCTTTCTTGAATGGACTTACCTACAAGGATGCGATGAAGAAAGTGATTGAAGAAATCGAGGTAGGCGGCTTTGGAAAAGGGAAGATCAACTACCGTTTGCGCGATGCTGTATTCAGTCGCCAGCGCTACTGGGGCGAGCCATTCCCAGTTTATTACAAAAATGAAATACCTTATGTGTTGGAAGATGCGCACTTGCCGGTGGTATTGCCGGAGGTGGATAAGTATCTTCCTACCGAGGACGGTGAGCCGCCGTTGGCGCGGGCTAAGGATTGGAGCCATGATGGCTCACGCCCCGAATACAACACTATGCCAGGGTGGGCGGGGAGCTCTTGGTATTTCTTAAGGTATATGGATGCCGCGAATGAAAAGGAATTGGTGAGTAAGGAAAAATCAAACTATTGGGGACAGGTGGATTTGTACGTTGGTGGCTCTGAGCACGGCACTGGTCACTTGTTGTATTCACGTTTTTGGACAAAAATTCTTCACGATCGCGGATATATCGCTTTTGATGAACCATTCAAAAAAATGATCAACCAAGGAATGATCTTGGGGAGAAGTAGTTTTGTGTATCGTATTGGAGCAAAGGGGGGCAATCCGGTGTTTGTCTCGAAAGACATGCTAGATGTGTTTTTTAATGGAAACACCTTCAATTCAGAAAGCAAACACCCTGCTATAAGTGAACTACTAACAGGAGACTTCTTTTATGCGAATTTGAATGGTCCACAAGCGTTATATGCCGACATCAGTCTGGTAGATAATGATGTATTGGATGTAGAAGGATTCAAGAAATGGTTGCCAGAATATGCAAATGCTGAATTTATTTTGAATAACGAAGTCAAGTATATCTGTGGGAGTGAAGTGGAGAAGATGTCGAAGTCGAAGTACAATGTACAAACGCCGGATGAATTGGTAGATAAATTTGGTGCGGATACGTTGCGCTGTTACGAAATGTTCTTAGGTCCAGTAGAACAGAGCAAACCGTGGGATACCAAAGGAATCAATGGTGTACATAATTTCTTGAGAAAGCTTTGGAGATTGTATCACAATGGTGAGAATGTATTCACACTTTCAGAAGAAGCGGCAACGAAGGCCGAGTTGAAAGTCTTACACAAAACGATTAAGAAAATCAATGATGATTTGAATCGTTTTTCTTGGAATACTGTTGTAAGCACATGCATGATAGCGGTGAATGAATTGACCGATTTGAAATGCAACAAGCGTTCGATATTGGAGCCATTGGCAATATTGGTTTCACCTTATGCACCGCACATTGCAGAGGA
>JBKCOM010000144.1:0-25110 GCA_046309775.1 Flavobacteriales bacterium | reverse complement strand
TCTCTTACTCTCTTACTCTCTTACTCTCTTACTCTCTTACTCTCTTACTCTCTTACTCTCTTACTCTCTTACTCTCTTACTCTCTTATTAGCCTATTATCTTATTATCCTATTATCTTATTATCCTACTCCCCCTTCGCGCCCTCGCCAATGTATCTTCCCTTGCGGTATAGATCAATCTTGGTGAGTACTCCGCTGCTGTTGTAACGATACCATTTTCCATTATAAAGCTTACCTTCTTTAAACTCACCACTTTGCGTTACGTTGCCATTTGAATCATACAATGTATTGAATCCATCAGGCTGGAATGCATTTGCAGGATTGGGCTTATCTTTTACTATCACCGATTCACGACCCAAATTTTTGTTGTAAGCATCTGGCTTTGGTGTGCTTGATGTTCTAATAGCTTTCTCAGACTTGAAGTTTACAACACGTACATCACCATTTGCAAACTCTTTGTCTTCTATCAATACTCCTTCAGGGGAGTAACGCTTCATATCACCGCTTTCCTTGCCATTCACAATTTCTACGACGAGCGCAAGATTGCCATTATCGTGATAATAGTATTGTGTGCCGTTGCGCTTACCGTTTTCATCAAAGAAAAACTGTTGTTGTGGTTTTCCATTTTCGAAAAAGCGTTTGAACTCACCTACATTTTTTCCATCCTCCCAATTGCCTTTTTCTTCTGGGTTTCCATTGGTGTAATAAATGGTATAGGGACCTTGTGGACGTCCGGTGTGATACGTGATCTCTGAACGCAGCTTACCAGAAGGATAGTATTTCTTCCAGATGCCGTGTCTACGGTCGTCTTTGTAGTATCCTTCTTCGACTTTAGCTCCAGACGGATAAGAGCGATCACCCAGCATTTCGCCTGTAATCACCCAGTAGCCTTGACGCATACCTGTTTGGTCTTTCTTATTAACGTCGCTCGCATTTGATTGCAATGACATCAATGCCGCGAAAATTGCGGTAGTGAGCCAACTGAATATTCGTAAACGTGTCATCATCACTTAAAAGTTAGGGTTTTCTCTGTAAAGAGATACCCCTTCCTACGTGATGTGGTGCTAAAGGGTTACGATTTTACCACCAGTTTTTTCCGAATCTCTTCTATCATCGTAGATGTAAGCCTTGTCAAATCAAAGCGATGCTGCCATCCCCAGTCTTCACGAGCTCTGCTATCATCGATACTATTAGGCCATGAATCAGCAAGCCCTTGTCTGAAATCTGGCGCATAGCTAATTTCAAATTCAGGAATGTGCTTTCTTATTTCATTAGCCAATTCAGCAGGAGTAAAACTAATTCCGCTGAGATTATAACTGCCACGTATCTTTATAGATTCCTTTGGTGCTTCCATGATGCTTATGGTCGCGTTGATGGCGTCTTCCATCATCATCATCGGTAGGCGTGTATCCGCACTGAGGAAAGATGTATATTTTCCGCTTTCAATGGCGTGATAGAAAATGTCCACGGCGTAGTCTGTTGTGCCACCTCCGGGTTCACTGCGATAGCCTATCAATCCAGGATAGCGAATAGAACGAACATCTACATTGAATTTATTGAAATAATATTCACACCAACGTTCCCCAGCCAATTTACTAATTCCATAAATCGACGTGGGCTCCATAATGGTAAACTGAGGGGTATTATCTGCAGGAGTATTCGGTCCAAATGCGGCGATAGAGCTCGGCCAGAAGACGCGCTCAAGTTTACCAGCCTTTGCAATTTCAAGAATATGAAAGAGTCCATTCATATTCAAGTCCCAAGCTTTTTCTGGATACTTTTCAGATGTAGCACTAAGCAGTGCCGCCAGTTGGTACACCACCTTGATGTTGTATTGGTCGATCACCGCTTCCATACGCGGTCGGTCCAATACACTGAATACTTCAAATGGGCCGTCTTTAAATATCGGATCCTCACTCATTTTGATATCCGATGCGATGACGGCATTATTTCCATGTTTCGCTCGCAATGCGAGCGTGAGCTCCGTCCCGATTTGTCCAGTAGCTCCTACGATAAGGATATTGCCTTGCATGGGGCGAAGATACAATTTTGATACACCCGCCCAAAGTCCCTATTTTATAATAAAATTGAAAACCTTTTTCTACAAGTTACGAATGAACTTCCGCATTTCATCTAATACTTGAACTGAAAAACTCTCTTCCAATTGGTCGTATTCTTGAATAGTACATTTTTCACAGGTCTGAAAAAGGTGATTCATACCCTGAAAGATAACAGTTTTAAATTGAGTATTTCCCCCTGATTTTAGCGCTGACTCAATCGCTTTTGTATTTACCTCCGCATTCACTTGGAGGTCTTTATCGCCATTGAGAATAAGCACCGGACACTTCACTTTTTTCCAATCTGTACTAGGCTCATATTTTAAAAAAAATCTCATCCAATCGCTATTGATGCCTGCAACTTGATTTCTCTTGAACTCTTCCAAATTAGGTATCATTGCCTTTTGCGGGCCTAGCATCGTATCCATTAATAGCATCAATCGATCTGTTACTTTGGCGCTATCGGTCTCTGTCATCACAATATCCAACATGCGCATCACATTGTTGCGATTGGCCTCCGCATCCTTTTTAGACGCTCCCGCAGCCAACATTATATCCATGTTTTGTTGGTACAAAACCGAACGTCCATTCACTCCTGTACCAGCTAAAGAAATCACAAAGGCCACTTCAGGGCGCATTGCCGCGGTCATCGCTGCCACCATGCCACCTTCGCTATGTCCAATAAGGCCAATCTTAGTCTTGTCAACTTTTTTTTGCTTTTTTAAATAATCAAAACAGGCGGCGATGTCGGTAGCAAAATCGGCACTCGTGGCGGTTTCAAAATTACCCTTACTCTTTCCAATGCCGCGGTCGTCGATACGGAGCACTGCAATCCCTTGCTTGGCAAAGTCATCGGCAATGATCGCAAATGGTTTATGATCCATCAATGTCTCGTCGCGGTCTTGCGGACCACTGCCCGTTATAAGTATTGCCGCCTTAAATCCCTTTCCTTTTTTGGGCATTGTCAGCGTCCCCGCCAATGTGTGGCCGCCATTGGGATTGGTAATCACTACTTCTTTTTCTATATACTCAAAAGGTGGCTTGGGTGTCTGAGGACGCGTGCTTTGGGCGCTAATTGAAATCTCCAAAAGAATCAATACCGCAGCAAAGAGAATTTTTTTCATATCACTTTTTTTTCAAAGCTAACCTTTTAAACTCTTGACTGGCAAAGGTTTTACATAAATGGTGTTTTTTATTTATGGGTAGGCTTACAACCCCAGAACAACAATTTGGGTCAAAGTTGCGCGACTCATACTATTTTTGAACCGCAACCATATCTCAAATCCGCTCCTTGTGCTACTAAGTATTTTTAAGCCTGAAAAAAATCTAGAGGTGTTGACCGATGCCGAGTATCGTCAGGCATTCAAGGATTTTTATAAGCCTATTCGCTCGTTTATCTACTATAAATGCGGCGATGTGGATATGGCCGAGGATATCACACAAGATGTTTTCGTAAAACTTTGGGAGACGCGCGAAAAAATTGACAAGAGAACCATCAAGGCTTATTTGTATACAATAGCGCAAAATGTGACCATCAATCAGCTAAAAAGGCAACAATTGATGTTCAAGTTTAGACAAAAACCAGGTGTCGACAGAGATACTGATAACCCGGAAAAGCTCGCCGAAATGGACGAGTATCAAAAAAAACTGGAGGCCGTGCTCGCCATTCTCCCCGAGGGAGGTAGGCAAGTTTTCTTGATGAACCGTTTAGAAGACCTTACATATGCTGAAATTGCCGAGCGGCTCGGATTGTCAGTGAAGGCCGTAGAAAAACGAATGAGCAAAGTTCTGCGTATATTGCGTGAAAAGCTTGGTACAGAATTGTGATTCTAATCAATAGAATAGTATGTCTCTTTTTATTTCTTGTGCTGCTCGGCTATGATTTGTCGGCACAAGTGCAGCCACTTTTAATTTCTGCAAAATATCAAAATGCTACCGGACAAGAGGTAATTCTTGATTTAAAATCACGCTACAACCTCAGATTTTCCTATGATCCAAAAGCACTTGAAAAATTCGTGGTAAATGAAAATTGGGAAAACGAATTATTGGAAATTGCACTTCAAAAAATCCTCGAACCTAACAATCTCGGTTATCGAAAAGTAGGAAATACTTATGTCATAATTCCGCTTATTTCTTCGGAAGAACTTAAAGATTCAGTTGAAAAAATTGAGTTTTATGTGACCGTTGAGGATGCCGAATCCGGTGAGCCGCTGCCTTACGCAATCGGGAAGGTTCTATACCCTCCACGCGTTTTTACGGCAAATGCGAACGGTGAAATGCTCGTGTCAGGAATACCATCAGACTCTTGCGAGATTTCATTTTCTTATATTGGCTATGAACGAAAAACTTTTAAAATCCGAAACCTTAGAAGGGAACGAGAATCGACCGTTTTGTTGAAGGTGAGGAATAATGCGCTACCCGCCGCTGTGGTCGAAGCCAAAGGACTTTCTCCAGTGGCTTCTTCTTCCGAGCCGGGGCAGTTGCTCATTAACCCGGAACTTTTAGGTTCCATCAATGGGCCTGGCGAACCCGACGTGTTGCGCACCACACAATTATTACCAGGTATAAATGCAAGCAATGAAACGAGCAACGGTCTTATCATTCGCGGCAGTCCGGGCGATCAAAGCCTGTTGAAAATTGATGGCTTCACCATTTATCACATGGATCATTTTTTTGGTGTAATCAGCGCAATAAATCCTCTTTCGGTAAAAAATATCCGTGTTCAAAAAGGTGGCGGCGAAGCAAGATTTGCTTCGCGCGTTGGCGGTGCCGTTGAAATTACTGCGAAAGAAGGAAATCGCTATGAATCCGGTGGTAAAATAGTTCTTGGTCCTCTTGCTATTTCGGGATATCTAGAAACACCGCTAAGCCCTTCAAATAATGCGTCACTGATGATTTCTGCACGACGCTCAATCACCGATGTTTGGACAAGCCCTACTTATACCGAGTTGTTCAATACGATTTATAAAGCAAGCATTACCTCTGATGATGCTTCCACGGCAGGCGAAGAGGCAGAGTATCGCTTCTCAGATGTCATTAGTAAAATCACTTGGAGACCCTCCTCGAAGGATATTTTCTTCCTCAGTGGTTATTATAGTAATGATCAATTGGGAATCGCATACAACTCAACTGATAACTTAGGAGCGTATTCTTTTAGCTATTCGGATAATAGCGAATGGGGAAATCGAGGCATCGGCGCGGGCTGGAAAAGAAGAATTCGGTACAATCTAAATCATGACCTCACCATCGGTTGGTCTAGATATGCATCAGACCTTAACGCCATTGATACGCTCATTGACTTACGCTTTCAAGATGTGCAGCGTATTTTGAGAGAGGATAACAACGTACTAAGAGATGCAAACGTTCGCTACCAACTCGAATGGAACTCGAAAAAATGGACTTGGTTTTTTGGTGGAATGATGAATCAAGTGGCTATTGAAAGAAACAATAATCAATCGACACTGCTTTCGGATACCATCAATCGAATGAACTTGAGCACGCTATTCGCCCAAGTAAATGGAGGACAAGGTGATTTTAAGTGGAACGTCGGTTCACGCCTCAATTATTATTCAATCACAGAACAAGTTTATCCCGAGTGGGCGTTTAACGCCACTTACGGTCAACGTGATAGCATTCAATTTAAAGGTTCTGTTTCGCGCATTCATCAATATGTGCATCGCTTGCGGCAGCAGAGCCTTTTTCTGAATCAGCCCGACACATGGGTATTGAGCGATGATGATGCTATGCCCGTATTGCGCAGTGATCAGTTCATGCTGGGGGTCTTAGTGCCTATTTTGAAATGGGAGTTGGATATGGAAGCCTATCTAAAGGTCAATGAGGGAATGGCGGTGGATGTTTCGCAATGGATGTGGTTGGGAATGAATGATGATATCAATGTTGTGAAAGGCAATGGAAGCGTTGTCGGCTTTGACCTATTTCTAAAAAGAGATTTTGGTCAATCAGATTTTTGGATAGGCTACTCACTTGCCAATACAACTATGGCTTTCGAAGCCTTGGATCTTCAAAATGATCTCGTACCGGGCTATGAACACCAGCACGAGCTCAAAATGTATTATGAATTGAAATGGCGCGTATTTAATTTCTGGGTTAATTGGATCTTCGGAAGTGGTCGCCCTTTTACACCTTATCTTGGTGAAATGCCCGTTACAGCGGCAAATGGAAGTCAACTCAAAGTACCCGTATTTGCCGATATCAATAGCGGCCGCCTCATTCCATATCATCGTTTGGATGGTGGTGTCACCTACCAAAAAGAATGGAACCGCGGAAAACTTGAACTCACTTTGAATTTCAATAACATTTATAACAGGAGAAATATCAGAGATATTCAATACCTTTCATTCTTAAGAGAGGATGGAACATATCTCATCCAAGAAAGAAAAGTGGAGATGCTCGGATTTATTCCTTCCTTACAAATAGCTTATTCATTTTGAGAAGTTTTTTATACATAGCTGTTTTGATCTTTTCGCTTGGCTGTGTTGGAGAGCAGCCAAAGCCAGAGGTAACCGAGATCTACGGTTATTATATCGCTGGCCTTGATAGTGCGGTAGTTCAAATAAACAGAATGAATGATGATGATGGAATTGTACCAGTTGAGGATTCGAAGGTTACCATCACCGTTGGTCAAAATGTGGTGAATGTCGTTCACGAAGAAAATGGAGAATATCTAGCAAAAGCCCCAGAAAATTGGGCGGAAGCAGGAGAGACAATTACATTAGAAATAGATGATACCAGAAATAGCGTGGCCGAGGCAATAATTCCTCCTGTGATTGTGCCCACACTTATTTCAAATACAAGTTTTCAAGTGGAGCCCAACAATCCTGGTGCATCGGTTTTTGAAGTTAAATGGGATCCCATTGAAGGAGTGTCATACCTTTTAAGCCTTGAAACTCTTGAGCAAAATCCAACCGAAATTCCTTTCACCGTTCCCGCAGGACTGTTCCAAAATCAGTTCTTTGCCCCGATCGAAGAAAATGAAGTGACGCTGTTTGATACTGATTTTAAGTTCTATGGTAGGCAAAGACTTACCATTTTTGTAATTCATGACTTATACAAAGATTTCTTTTTCTTTAGAAACAGAGGTCAGGGATTTCTTGCCACCCAAGGTCCCGATAATATCACTGGAGCGCGCGGTCTTTGGACGTGTGTGAATGCTTATCAGATTGAATTAAATATTTTAGAATAATTTTTAGAGAAAGGTAGGGTAATGATAGACGTAGGTGTAAAAAACAACGACAACGCGAATAATCATGGATAAGAATCGTAAGTTTTGGGGGAGGGTAGAAGCACCGTTCAATAAGTCTGAAGAGCAGGCTTGGAGCGAGTTGCAGGATAAAATAGCTAGGGGAGAAACCTCAGTAATTAGGATGTACAATCCTTGGAAGTATGTAGCTGCCGCAGCCGCAGTTATAGTTTTCGCAGTTTCTATATTCTTTGTAAATGGAAGCGAAACCATCACCGCTCAAACGCAGGCCGGAGAAATGAAGACGCTCATCCTTCCCGATGGTAGCGAGCTCATTCTCAATGCGAGATCTACAGCTTCCTACAATGAAGATTGGTCGGATAATCGTCAAATTGAACTCAATGGCTCTGGATTCTTTAAAGTAAAAAAAGGAAGCAGATTCGTAGTGTTCACTAAATACGGTGATGTGGAAGTTCTTGGTACCTCTTTCGACGTTACTGCGCGTGAAAATCAGTTCCGCGTAATCTGCGAAACAGGCCGCGTGCGTGTTTCGGCGGGTAGCGAGTCTGTGATCATCAATCCGGGTGAAGAGGCAGATTTTACCGAGAAAAAACTGATTGCTCGACCTGCTAAAAGAGCCGGTGACGCATGGATTACAGGTCAGTTTGTCTATGAAAACGAGCCGCTTGTAAATGTAATCAGTGACATTGAAGATCAATTTAATGTAGAAATTAACAATTCGAATTTCGAAAATAAATTATACACTGGTCAATTTGAGAAATCCTATATTGACGAAGTTTTAAATCTCGTACTTAGCCCGTATGGCTTGACATTCAAGAAGAACGACTCAAGGAATATTGAGGTTATCGAAAACAAGAAGTAAGGATAAAATTGGATTTTTTTGTAAAATTTAATTTCACTTTTTACAAAATATATCGGATTTTTGCCGTTCAAATTAGGTCACTCATTTTTTTAAAATATTCGAGGTAAGCAAAGGCTTACACATAAAAAGTAAGTAACACACAATGAAGCATCCATTCGAGATGCATCAGATAGTATAGTTAGTTTTAGTTAAGGTTTAGAATTGAAGCCCGAAACGTCGGGCTTCGATTTTTTTATGAACTTTCGTTCCTCTCTGCTTTTTAGCTTTGCATCATGAATAATCCGCGCCTACTTCGAATCGAAGACTTTGATTACAATCTGCCAGATCATGCCATTGCAGCTCACCCGAGGCCCAATCGCGACGACTCAAGACTAATGGCTTGTATAAAAGGAGAAATCACTCCAGACTATTTTAAAAACATAAAATCATACCTTGACGAAAGCGACCTGCTCGTGCTCAATGAGACCAAGGTAATCCCTGCAAGACTTTACTTTCGTAAGGATACCGGGGCGCTGATAGAGATTTTCTGTCTTCAGCCTTTTCAAATGGATCATCAGCAGGCAATGGAGCGTCGGGATGCCGTTGAGTGGGAAGTCATGATTGGTGGTGCGAAAAAATGGAAAGAAGGTGTCTTAAAATTGGATGTGAAGCTGGGTGATCATTTGCTTGAATTATTTGCCGAGCGCACTTTGTCAAGTGATTCTGTTTTTACCGTCCGCTTTTTCTGGAACAACCCAAATATCAGTTTCTCAGAAATATTATCTGCAGCAGGAGAATTGCCACTCCCGCCTTACTTTGATAGAAAGGCTGAGGCCGCGGATTATGAACGCTATCAAACTGTATTCGCAAAGTTTGAGGGCTCAGTAGCTGCTCCCACAGCAGGTTTGCATTTTACCCCTTCCATCCTCAGCCAAATTGAGCAGCAAGGAGTAAATATTCAAAAACTGGTGCTGCACGTAGGAAGTGGAACCTTTAAACCGGTGTCTGCCTCTCTTCTCGAAGAACATGAAATGCACGGAGAAGTATTTGAAGTCACTCCTTCATTCATTGAGGCGCTTATCAAACCAAAGGGAAGAACAATTCCCGTGGGTACCACTTGCATGCGCACCATTGAAAGCCTCTATTGGTTGGGGGTAAAGTATCTCCATTACCCCGAGCAAATCCAAAATACTCTTGTGCTCAACCAATGGGAAGCGTATGACCTTCCTCAAAATGTTTCGCGAGTGGATGCTCTGACTGCGCTGCTAGAGTACTGCGAAAAGTATGGTTTGAAAAAGCTCGGAGGAAGCACTTCACTCATCATTGCTCCAGGGTATCAATTGAGAGTCGCCTCCGGAATCATCACAAATTTTCATTTGCCAAAAAGCACGCTCATCCTCTTGGTCGCAGCTATCATTGGAGAACAATGGAGAGAGGTATATGCAAAAGCTCTCGAAGAAAACTTCTATTTTCTAAGTTACGGCGACAGTTCTATCCTCATTCCATAAAAAAAAAACCGCCTCTTTAAAAGAGACGGTCTTTCTAATTGGTTAAAGGGGGTTCACTATCTTCTTGTAAAACGATCGTCGATTACTTCAGCTTCCTCTTTGAAAGAGTTGAAGATGGAGCTCGCTGCTCTGTTTTGCAAATTGGTCATCATTTGGTCGCGGTCTGCTGTATAGTTGTCGGTGCTAGTTCCTTCAACGATGTCAGAAGTCTTTTGAAGCACATAAACTCCGCCCTTTCCCTTGATTGGGCTAGAGATGAAATCTTTCTTCAATCCGAATGCGATACCGATTACTTCATATTCTTGCGCGCTTACGCCGCTGCCAGGGATATTACCACTTTTCAAGGTAACGTTTTCAGCAGTCTTTACAGTAGATTCCACTGCCTTCGCAATTTCTTCTAATGATCCGCTCTTCATGAGCTCAATGTATTTTTCAGCCTTCTTTTCTTTAATGGCTTCCTGCTTCATTTTATCATAAACGTTGGCAAGCGTCGGAACACCGCGCTCTTTCACGTCTACTAGAGCAGCAATGATATACTCATTGTCAATCAACATTGGTTGAGAAACCTCACCCAATTCAGCGCCGAATGCCCATGATACAACAGGATATCCATTCTGCAAACCATTTACAGTTGTGCTGTTAGGACGAATATTCTTAGCAGGCATGATTGGAGTGCCTCCGTTCAAAGTATCTGCTGCAGCTCTAAAGCTAGTGGTGTCCGCAAAATTGATTGAGAATTCGCTAGCGAGTGCATAAGCATTTTTACGAGTACTTGCACTTGGCTCAATGGTCTTTTCAATCATTGCAACTTTTGCCACTGCAAACTTTTGATCGGTTACTTCCAATACGTGAACACCGAAGTCTGTGGTTACGAGCGAAAGTTCACCTTTTGGTTTAGAGAAAGAAGCATCTTCAAACTCCTTCACCATGGCTCCTTTTCCGAACCATCCCAAATCACCACCGCTATTCTTAGTACCATCGCTACCGAATTGAGCAGCCATGGCCTCAAAGTTCTTCTCTTTTGCAATCACGTTCTTAATTGAGTCTGCTTTTGCACGAGCAGTAGCCAAAGCAGCAGCATCTTTTCTGTCTGCCTTAATGAGAATGTGACGCGCCTTCACCGAGTCAAGCACATTCATACGCTTAGAAACTTTTGCCAAAGCAAATTTTCCGTTGTATTGGAATGGACCAATTACTTTTCCAACAGAATCATTCAACACTTGCGTGTTGTATGGCTCAGGAAACATATTAGCAGTGTAGCTGATATATGGCTTAGAACCAGGAGTAGCATTGGCTGCTGCAAATGCACTGTCGCCCTTGTCTGCACGGAAAGATTCTGCGAGAGAAGAGAGCGACTCTCTCAACGATAAGCTATCATTCGAGTTCGCACGCACTGGGAAACGGATATAGTTTACAGAGCGGCTTACTTCCTGCTTGTATTCACGGTCATTCTTGTGCTTATTGTAATAAGCGCGAATATCCGATTCAGTAACTTCTACTGTGCTGTCAGGAATTTCAGCATAAGACTTTACAACATAAGATAGGCTTACTTTGTCGCTTTGCTGCTTGAATGCCCACTTTCCATCAATGGTGTTGGCAAACATTCCACGCTTGAGCATCAAGTCATACTTTTCCTTTTTACGCTTGTGCATGATGAGATTTTTCCAACCAGTTGCACGCTCAGGTTCCATACCGTCAAAATTGGTACGCATCTGATCGCGGAAAGAAGCGCTATCCTGACCTCCATAGATGGTCTGCTTCACATAAGGTGATAGCATTTCACCAAATAGAATTTCATCATATTCTTCGTCAGTAACAGTGATTCCGACCTTTTCAAACTGCTCAGAAAGAAGTTTTCTTTCTACGAGGTTGTTCCAAGTATCATTGCTCAGGCTGGTTTCATTACCTGAATAATTGAAAAGAACTTTTTGTTCGTTGGTAGCAGCAGTCCACTCTGCGATATCTATAGATTCACCAGCAATCTCACCTACATCCGTAGGGCCGCCTTGAATCCACTTGAGAACTGCACCATTTACGAGGAAGCCCAAAAGGCTCACTCCTACGACTACGATCAGAAGCCATCGTTGGTTTCTGATTTTTTCAATCATTGCCATATAAGTCTAGCATTATAAAATTTGGAGTGCGAATATCGTAAAATGATTAACACAAATTACAAAAACCTAGAATAACAAAATAACTAGTTGTAAATGAATGATTTATTAACTAGGAAATTGTGATTTTAACGGACTCAATCCGCGTTTCAGACACTTTACTGACCGTAAAAGTGAAGTTTTCGACGACAATAACCGCCCCTTCATCGGGAATATCTTCATAATAATGAAGCAGTAAGCCCCCCAATGTGTCATATTCCTCATCATTGACAGGTAGTTCAAAAGGATATTTATCGTTCAAATAATCGATTTCCAGTCTTGCCGAGAACTCATAGTTTTTCTCATCCAATTGCAACTCCAATTCTTCCTGAAGCTCTTCTTTATCATGCTCGTCCTCAATTTCACCAAATATCTCTTCCACGATATCTTCCATGGTGATGATTCCAGCGGTGCCTCCATATTCATCTACCACCACGGCCATGCTTCTTTTTTTCTGAATAAAAATTTCTAACACTTCATTCGCGGGCATTGGCTCAGGAACAATCGAAACAGGTCGTAAAATATGTTGGATATGTTCTGGCTTTTTAAATAATTCAAATGAATGAACATAGCCAATGATATGGTCAATGTTTTCGCGGTATACAAGGATTTTCGAAAGTCGTGTTTCAATAAATTTATTTTTCAATTCCTCCACGCTATCAGTAATTTCTACTGCTACTATTTCGTTGCGCGGAACTAAGCAGTCGCGCGCTTTGACTTTTGAAAAATCCAATGCATTTTGAAAGATCTGAATTTCATGGTCGAATTCCTTTGTTTTGTCAATGTTTCCTGTTGCTTCCGTGAGATAGTGGTCGAGATCAATTCGACCAAATCCGACGATTTCTTCGTTGTTTTTTGAAGAACCAACTAATCTGAGAAAGGCATTGCTAATGGCAGTAACAATTACTGCAAATACCCAAAGCGAACCATACCAAACAGCTAGCGGAACTGCCAATAAATTGAGCCAGCGATTGGGGTTGATGGAGAATATTGCCTTTGGAATAAACTCTCCAAAAATCAATACAATAACTGTCGAGATGAGTGTTTGTGTAATAAGAAGACCATATTCACCAAGCCATTCTACAGTGCCACTGAAGTGAAGACTTAGAAAGTCAACAATTGCATCGCCCATATACAACCCATAAATCACGAGGGCGATATTATTTCCAACCAGCATGGCTGCAATAAACATCTTGGGACGAGAAGCGAAATAGGAAATGATATCTGCACCAAACACGCCTTGCTTCTTATCCAATTCAAGTTTAAACTTATTGGATGTAATGAATGCTATCTCAACACCGCTTGAAAACGCGGAAGCAACTAATGATAATATGACAATTAATAACCACCCGGGGTCCATCAGTGCAAAGTTAAGGTTCAAGAGCGATTGCGCATGTTGTTTTCAATGCGCTTGTTCATGCTGCGACGAAATAAATACCAAATGAATGCAACTACTGGTACAAATAAATTTGTTTTTGCCTGATCCCAGCCATGCTGGTAAATCATGACACCAGCATAAATCGCTGAGGCAATGCTCACAGCCAACCAAAAATGAATAAAGAATTTATTGACTCTCTCCATTGGACGAAGGTACAGAACTTTCTTCATCTTCGAAGTAAATGTCGCCCGTAGGTTCTAGAATTTTATAACGAGTAAATGAACTATTACTTTCCAATCCTTTTCCATAAAATACACCGCTTCCACTGGTGATTTTGACGGGCGCATCGGTGAAAATCCTTGAGCTGTCTTGTTGAAAAATGAGTTTATCCGTCTCCAGCATTTCTCCTTGTGTATTCCGCAATACCACGTTTTTGTTGGCGGTTAGTTCATTTTTCTTTTGATAAAAAATCCCGTGATCTGCGGTGAGGCGCGCTTCTTCGACGTCAATGCTGTCATAAAAAATCATCGTAAAGCCACCCAAGGCCTCGATGTATGGATTTTCTCCTCCATATTGATCAATTTGCTTTGCCTTGAGAATATTTCTCAATTCCCCATTTTCAGTGTACCGATATTCCGCATCAAAATTGGTTTGCAAGGGCACTACAATTTCATCGGTTGCCGCCTTGATGTCAGACATCTTATTCTTACACGCGACATTGACTACGGTAAGCAATGTAAATAGCAAATAGGGTAGTGGCTTAATCATAGCGACGCTGAACGAACCAAGGATTCAAGAAGTGAGGTGTGAGTGAAAATCCAATCTGCACATTGATGAAATCTTCTTCCAATAAGCCGTTGCTCACTGTGCCTCCCTGACCATACTCAATTCCAAAATTGAATCTGCTGCTGCTTCTAGAAGACAGAATCGGTATTGAGAAACCTGCGCTCACCGCTTGCTGTTGAATGTTCTGATCCCTTACGTTCAAGTAGGTATTCGTATTCCTTACTCCGATGCGATAAGTGGTGCGCTCAAAAATATTGTTTGCGGCTTCTGTATTGCGTGGTGTGCGCTCCAAACCAATGGCGATATTGGTGTACGCAGTTAATTCATTGCTCGTAAGACTTCTGTCGAATGAACTGCTAAAGGTGCTCCAGTCTTGATTTTTGAATTCAAATGAAAGTGCCGTAGTCCGTCCCTCTTGTCCTGTCCACAAAATACTTGCACCCACAGCAATGCGCGAAGGGATTGTGACCGTCCCCGTTTCAAGGGGGATGAAATAGGTGGTATCAATCGTTGACTCTCGTCCACTGCGAAGTTGGTACATCTCTCCAAGGACTTCATTTTTAGATTTTAAATCACCGCCGATCGTATAGTTGGCGCCAAGATTTAAATACACTCCGCTTTTTAGTTTGCGATTATCCCATTTCAATTTTAATGGCATGAAATACTGAACCCCTCCGTCCAAGGTGAAGTCCAATACTGTCGTGCGTGTCGTATTTTTAGTAGAAAAGAAATTGAGTGATGTGAATTCAACTCGACTCTCCTGGCGCAAGGTTCCAAAGAGATAGTTAAGATTAATGCCTGCGCTCAGACGAGGCTTCACCACCGCCAATGAGTCTCTTAGTTCTTTAACCCTGTTTTCATTATTCAATTTTGCTGTTCCTGTAAGCGCAGTATTGTATTGCGGAATTTTATAGAGCCTAAACGATCTTCCAAATCCAATCACTAAACGATTGATCCCTCCACTGCCATCGTATTTGTAAGAAGCAGAGGTGGAATCATTCACCACTACTGGTGTCGTAAGGTTATATCCAACCGTGCTGTATGGAACAAGTCCCAACGCAATTCCCCAGCGTGCGCCTTGCTTCTTGAACCCAAAAGCAATTTCAGAAACTTGTCCCGCCCTGAAGGTTTCACTTGAGTTTCCATTGGTAATATCTTGGGTATAGCCTTTTCCAGATAACTGCAAAGTGGTGCGAGAGAGATTCGCATAGCTGGCAGGATTGAATAAGTTGATGGCATTGACATCAAGTATAGGGGCAGTAATACCTCCAATAGCAAAGTGATTCACTGATCCCGCGGGATCCAAAATTCCAATTCCAAACCGCGAATAGGGGTTGCTGATTCCTGCTTGCGTATAGGCCGACAAAGCAAAAAGAGTCAGTAGTATTCCACTAAATATTTTTCTCACAATAATTAAAAAGATAAATTTTGTTCAACCCCAAAAGGGTCAAATTTTCGTTTGCAAAAATGGGGCTTTTCAAGTAGCTTCCCAAAAATCCTCCGTCTCCCCCCGTAACAATGACGTTCAACGCGGCATTTTCACTACAATATTCGGTAATTATTCCTTGAATTTCTTGAATTGTGCCTCGAATGATTCCACTCAAAATCGAGTCCTTTGTACTCCTTCCAATCAGTTCTGGCAATGAATGGTCTAAGTCAACTAATGGTAATTTGCCCGTGTAGTGATTCAAAGCTTTCGCGCGCATGCGCAAACCTGGTGATATCGATCCTCCTTCTAATACTCCACTTTTTATAAATGTAGAGGTGATGCACGTGCCACAATCAATCACCAAAACATCCGCATCGCCAAATCGATCCACCGCTCCAGCGGCATTGGCCAGACGATCAAGGCCAAGCGTCTCAGGCGTCTGATAGCGCACAGCAAATGGAAGGCGATCACCTCTTTCGAAATAAATCAGTCGATTTGTTGAACCAAGACTAGCTTCAATAAACGTTGTTTCGCTGCGAACGCTTGAAATAAAGATATCTGATGATGGGTGTGCAGCTATCAATGACGTTAACTTTTCCTGTTCGTCATCTTTTAATTTTATAAGAGAAATAAGATTTTTTGCCTGAAATAGAGCCACCTTGGTGAGGCTATTTCCCTGATCGATGATAAAATGATGTGGATTATTGGTCACGGTCGCTCAAAAGTAATACAGTTCCTCGCTTTTCAACTGGTCGACCTTTTCCGTCTTCAATAGTTATGAAATATACGTAAACACCTTCCTGCACAGGCTCTCCATTCATAAATCCATCCCACGGCGCATTGATATCTGTGGTATCGTAAATCACGTCTCCCCATTTACTATAAATGATCATGCGATATTGATCAAAATTGGCAAATGAAATGATGGGCTGGAAGGTCGTATTGAAGCCGTCTACTACGAATGCATTGGGCACCCATATGATGGGCTCTAAATTCAAGCGAATGGGATTACTCATGCTGTAATAAACTTCGGGATAGGTTCCAACGCGGCTGACAGCCTCGATGCGATATGTAAAATCTCCAGGACTAAAGCGCAAGTCGCTGACATCGTCTTCATAAAATGTGACATTGCCAGGCACGCTTGCCACTTGCTCTTCGATCCCATCAAGACCCTCTTTTCGATATATGAGGTATTCATTTACTCCGTCTTCCCAACCTAGATAAGGACTCCATTGCAGCGCTAGCGAAAGGCGATCATTGTAGGCAAAGCCGTTCAGCAACATGGTCACCGCAACGTTGCTTGTGTCAATAGTATCGCCACATATATTTTGAGCGATGAAGCGATATTCATACGAGAATACATTTGTGTTGACATCCAAACTGTCCTCATATGCAATAAAATCAAGCCCGCTGGAATTGATATAGGTCATATCGTCCCAATCATCTGTGCCCACGGTTTGTCGTTGTATCGTATAAAAAACATCGGAACCCACGGGCTCTGTGATGAATTCTATCCTAATTTTTTCTTCTGTTAAAACAGTTGCCGTTGTAATGTAATTAAATGCTGGGCTCGGCGGATAAATCACATTGACAATGCGAAGGTTGGAAATGGCGGTATACGTGCCATTGATATGCCTCGCCCGAATGTAATAGCTGTTGTTTCCGCCAACGGTAACATCATGCTGAAACGTCAATTGTGTTCCTGGTACGGAGGCCACTATGACTGGTGCTCCACCTTCAAAGCTATGAATGATTTCATAACTCTCCACACCTTCTTCCCAACCCTCATAGGCAGACCATGATAATGTGACGAAGTCTTCACAAATGGCATATCCAATAGGGTCCAAAAAGACGGATGTATTGCAAATATCCCCAGCAGCACTGGTATTCGGGCTAGGAGGGACGCCGCTATAACAAGTGTCAATCGCTGCTACCAAATATCCCACAGGTCCAATGGTGGTCTGCGCTAGAATATCTACGAATGATGTATTCAAGTATCCAAACGCTGTGTCCAACAATGTCACAGTACCATCAGGCGAGCATCGATACACAATGTAGCCTTGGCAGTCTGCTGAGGTGCTGGGCAACCAATTAATAATGGCATCATTGGTAGTGTGATCGACTGAAACCGAGGTCACCAGAGGAATGGCGGGAGGTGTGAGGTCCGTCAACAACTCACCTGCAATGTTGCTGGTACTTTGACATAGACCAGGGAAGTCAAACAAAATTCGAAAGTTGAGGACCTCCTCGCATACCGAAATCTCATAGCTGTAGGCGGTTATCTCTTGATCGAGCGTAGCAATAGTCGTCCACGTTCCTGCTGGATATTCGAGGAGAACGGTATATTGTCCTCCCGTTCCTCCTGGAATAGGATTGTTCCAGTCGAGAAAGGCCAGTCCCTGCGGAGCTGCGCTGGGACTTACGTCCAAATAAATAGAACATGTAATCGGACCGGGAGCACTCAATGTGGGCACACCTCCCTGAAAGTATTCTGTTTGAATGTAAAAACAAATTTCAGTACTCGAAGGCGCTGATTGATCCAGGACATAACTTGTCGTTGCCAGATTATTGAGTGTAGCGGTCAAAGTAAAGGGCGCTGCGGGGTCTATCGATGTATAAATGTGATAAGCGATAAAATTTCCCCCGGCATCGATAGGGGCTTGCCAACTTATCTGAATATCCTCATTATTAAAATCTTGAGTACAATCTAAGGTAGGAGGTATTACTTCCTGTCCATGTGCTATGGTAGCGATGAATAGGGTAAAAAAGCCGACGAATCGACCTAGAATGGATATGTGAGAGGCAATCTTCAATTCGAATACAAAGATAATTGCTAGCGTCCCTTCAACGGGACTTTGTTTACTTTATTTCACAATGAAAAGCACCAAAAGGTTGCATCTCCACTGCTAGAATTCGTAAATATTGTGACTAAGCTCCCGGCGAATTTGGTTGTATTCATCAATGATTTCTTGAACGATGTCCGCAGCAGGTTTCATTGATTTTATAAGCGCTGACACTTGCCCTATTTCCAATTCACCATTGTTCAGATCGCCTTCAAACATTCCCTTTTTGGCGCGGCCGCGGCCAAGAATCTGTTCTAGTTCTTCTTTGCTTGCATCCCGATCATAGGCAGCCATTACTTCATCAAAAAAGCCATTTTTTAAAAGTCTTACCGGTGTCAGCTCTTTCAGGGTGAGCAGTGTGTCGCCTTCATTGGCCTGAATTACACGGTCTTTGAAAGCTTGATGTGCACTGGATTCTGGTGTGGCCACAAATCGACTCCCGATTTGAACCCCGTCTGCCCCTAAGGCCATTGCAGCGACCATGGCACGTCCTGTACCGATTCCTCCAGCGGCGATGACAGGAATCTGTACGGCCTCCTTCACCAATGGAATTAAACACAGGGTGGTAGTTTCTTCTCTACCGTTGTGTCCTCCCGCTTCAAATCCTTCTGCAACAACAGCGTCTACGCCAGCATCCTGAGATTTTAAAGCAAATTTTGCACTGGATACAACATGAATCACTTTAATACCTTCACTTTTCAAAATGGAAGTCCATGTTTTAGGATTACCAGCGGAGGTAATGACAACAGGAACTTTATGACGGATGATGGTTTCAATATGCTTATCAATATCGGGATAGAGGAGGGGCAGATTGACACCAAAAGGCTTGTCAGTAGCGGCTTTGCATTTTGTTAGTTGCTCATCCAAAATGTGAGGATACATGGATCCAGCCCCCAAAATTCCCAATCCACCGGCGTTGCTAACGGCACTGGCCAATTCCCAACCGCTGCACCAAATCATGCCCGCTTGAATGATAGGATATTTGATTCCAAAAAGTGCGTTGACTCTATTCATGTTTTCTTAATTCATTGTTGGTGCAAAGAACATAAAACCTCTTTTGCTTTGCTTCGTAAAAATAAGATTTGGTAGAATAAATCGAAAAATCTATCTTAGCGGCTTGTTTATTAGGCCTTAATATACCGCAAACGGGATGAAGAAACTGCTAGTCATATTTGTTTTTTTAAGCACACTCAACGCCAGTGCCCAATATGCATGGGATTATGGAATAAAGTTCGGTGCAGCAAATTATCTTGGAGATATCGGGGGTAAAGAGCTTACCAGACGGGATTTCATCTGGGATATGCACTTGCTTTCGACACGTTACTCAGGTGGTGCTTACGGTCGATATAAATTTTCCAAACGTCTGGCAGTTGCTGCACACTTCGACTATTCTCGTATTACAGACACCGATCGCCTCACTACCAACCCGGCTCGCCGTGGCCGCAACATGAATTTCAGAAATAATATTTTCGAATTGGGCGCTCGTGCTGAAGTTACCATTTGGTACGACAACGACGTAGGCAACAGAGGTTACTACAACCCCGATTTCAAAATGTATCTCTTTGGCGGTGTTTCCGGTTATTATCACAATCCTCAAGGACAAATCTTCGCCAACGGAGAACTTCAATATGGTGGTCAATGGTTCGACCTGCGCCCTTGGAAAACAGAAGGTCAGGAAACAGAATATTCAGCATTAGGTCTCGCAATTCCTGCGGGTGTGGGTATGTATTTTACGTTCAATAAAGAATGGAGAGTAGGTATGGAGTTCTCATGGAGAACAACCTTCACCGATTACCTCGACGATATCTCGACGGTATTCAACCTACCTAATTCTGACGACCCACTCGCAAGAGAATTCTATAGCCAAACCTACCAAGGTTTGATTACTGAAATCAATACCACAAACGATCCAGATGATCCGGACATCAGCCTCAACGACTTTAGATATTATGATGAAGATCAAAGATCAAAGCGCGGCGATCCCACCAACAATGATAGCTTCCTTACAGCTCAAATCACCGTTGGTAAGGTAATTCGAGGTAGAAGTAATTTCTACAAATCAAAGTACAGCTATCTCAAAAACAGAGCTGGCGTAAGACGTTCAAAAGCGAAGTTCTAATTCAGTTTGAAAATATTGAAAGGCCTTTTCAGAAAGCATGGCAGACTGAAAAGGCTTTTTTTTTTGAATAAAATTTATCTGAGAAATTGAGGAATCTTGCGCAAAGGCTTAAGGGCTATTGTGAAAAAATAGGGTTTCAATCCATTCATTTCCCAAGCTCTTCTATCCTCACGATTGGCTTTTTTTCGATTGGTAAGTGTCACATTGCTCTGCCCGCCAACACGCATTTTGGTGATGACGCGTGGCAAATATCCAACACTAATTTTTTCTTTATGAATAACGCGAAGCATGAATTCATAATCTGAAGAGGAGCGCAACTCTGTGGTGTAATGACCATACGTTTGGTACACTTCTCTTTTTACAAAAAATGTGGGATGAGGAGGCATCCAGCCGAAAAGAAATTTTCCTTCTTCATAGACACCAGATTTCCAAGTGCGTGTGATCTTGTCAACGTTGTCCCGATTCACATACACGAGATCGGCATATACGCCAAGAGCGTTGGTTTTTTCGAAAGTGCTCACGATGTCTGTAATAACGTTGGCGTCGGCATAAAAATCATCTGAATTCAAAATGCCAATAACATCTCCTGTCGCAAGCTTTACTCCTTTGTTCATTGCATCATAGATGCCTCTGTCCGGCTCTGATACGAATCTTGAAATGCGATCTCCAAATGAACGAACGATATCACACGTATTATCCTTGGAAGCACCATCCACGATGATGTATTCGATGTCCTTGTAGGTTTGAGAAATTACTGACTCAATCGTTTCTCTAATAGTTTCTGCGCTATTATAACAAATCGTGACGATGCTCACCTTCATTCCTTCATCCTCCTCTCACGAATTTTCACAGCTGGATTGCCTGAATAAATAAAATATGATTCCAAATTGCTCGAGGCAACAGAACCTACCGTAAGAATGCTATGCGAATGAAGTATTACTCCGGGACACACTACAGATTGTGCTCCGACCCAAGCCCCTTCTTCGAGTGCAATAGGCTTCACGATTAAATCAAAACTCGATTTTTTGTAATTGTGATTGCCGCAGAGCAACATGGCTCCCTGCGAAATGCATGCATGATTTCCTATTTTGACATCGGCGAGATTATCAATCCAAACAGATTCTCCAATCCATACATGATTTTCTATTTCCAAAAACCAAGGATATTTGATTCGAACCCGTGGCTTTATTACGACGCCGTTTCCAACTCTGGCCCCAAAAAGACGAAGCAAAAAGACTTTGAAAGAACTGATAGGAAATCCAGTTTCAAAAAAGACACTAGATGTAAAATACCACAATGCCCTTTTCCATCCGGCTCCTGGCTTGTACCAATCATTGTTGAATGTGTCGAGACGCGTTTGCAAGGCAGTGAAAATCTATGATTCACCGCAAAGAAAACCAATAATCTGCTTCATTTGCCGCACAACACTTTATTCTTTTTTGTTCATTGCATTATGAATGATATTACCACCATGAAAATTTCTATTCGTATTTCCATCGCAGCGTGTGCTCTAATGCTTGTTGCCTTTACCTCTTCGGCGCAGCAGAAAGTTTTGAATCAATTTAAAAATATGAATATGCGCGGCATCGGGCCGGCTGTCACCAGCGGGCGCGTCACAGCTATCGATGCCATCGATGCGCCGGGTGGATATATTCTCGCAGGAACAGCGAGCGGTGGTCTTTGGAAAAGTGAAAACGAAGGCATCACCTGGTTGCCCATCTTTGATGATCAAGATGTAATTGGAATTGGCTCGGTAAAAATCGCTCCTTCGAATAGCGATGTCATTTGGGTTGGAACAGGCGAGGGAAATCCTCGAAATTCACAAACGAGTGGAAAGGGAATCTATCGCAGCGGCGACGCAGGAAAAACTTGGGAACTCAAAGGATTGGAAAATACTAAAACCATTCATCGCCTTTGTGTGCATCATCAAAATGCAGATGTCGTGTACGCTGGCGCAGTAGGTAGTGCCTGGGGACCAAATCCTGATAGAGGTGTTTTTAAAACAACAGATGGTGGCAATACTTGGAATAAAGTTTTATTCATCAATGACAGCGTTGGATGTGCTGACCTTGTGATGGATCCAAACAATCCAGAGAAACTTTTCGCTGCGATGTGGCAATACGGACGAGAGCCTTGGTTCTTTAATAGTGGCGGCTCGAACAGCGGATTGTATATGACCATCGACGGTGGAAAGAAATGGAAAAAATTGGGTGAAAAAGAAGGTCTGCCAAGCGGCAAGATTGGGCGCATCGGATTAGCAATAGCTCCAAGCAATTCAAAGGTGGTATATGCGATGATTGAATCTGAAACCACTGCTCTCTATCGCTCGGATGATGGCGGTGCTAATTGGAGATTGGTGAATAAAGAAGATGTGGATGATCGTCCGTTTTATTATCATGAATTTTATGTAGATCCCAAAAATGAAAATCATCTGATCTACTTGCACAGCACGGTGACAGAAAGCATCGATGGAGGAAAGACTTGGCAAACGATGTTGCCGTATTGGGGCGTTCACCCAGACCATCATGCATTCTGGTGGAGCAAGTCGAATCCTCTTTTTATGATTGAAGGAAATGATGGCGGTCTTAATACTTCTCGCGATGGAGGAAAGAACTGGCACTTCGCGGGCAACCTGCCGCTCGGTCAGTTTTATCATATCAATTTTGATTTAGAAACTCCTTATAATGTTTATGGTGGAATGCAAGATAACGGCAGTTGGAAAGGCCCTGCGTATGTCTGGCAAGAAGGCGGTATCATCGATGCAGATTGGCGTGAGATGTTGTTCGGCGATGGTTTTGATGTTGTACCCGTGCCAAACAACTATAGATATTTATTCGCGCAATATCAAGGCGGCGAAGTGAATCGCGTAGATACGTACACAGGCGAATCTGAATTTTGCAAACCGCTTTCTCCCGATACCACCAAGCTACGCTTCAACTGGAATGCGGGCATCAATGCGAATAGTAAAGGACTTTATTTTGGTTCGCAGTTTTTACACTTCTCTACCGACTTAGGAAAATCGTGGAGCATCATTTCACCAGATCTTACTACTAACAATAAAGAAAAACAAAAAGCATACAACAGCGGTGGGCTCACCATTGACGCTACCAGCGCAGAAAACTATTGCACCATTCTTTGCATTTCACCATCAGAAAAAAATAATGAAGTGATATGGGTGGGAACGGACGATGGACAAGTGCAACTCACACGCGATCATGGAAAGACGTGGACAAATACAACCGCCTTGATTAAAGGAATGCCGAAAGAGGCATGGGTTCCCATGATTGTAACAAGCAATGCAAATGAAGGAGAAGCATTTGTGGTCGTAAACAACTACCGCAAAAATGATTGGAAGCCTTATTTATTTCACACCAAAGATTTTGGAAAAACGTGGACATCATTGGTGAATGAAAAATCGGTGTCTGGTCATTGCTTGAGCGTGGCGCAAGATCCAATCGCTCACAATTTATTATTCCTTGGCACAGAACACGGATTGTATGTCAGTTTTGATTACGGAAAAAATTGGGAAAAATGGAAAGAGGGATATCCTTCTGTAGCTACGCAAGATTTGAAAATTCATCCCGTCGAACATGATCTCGTGATCGGGACGTTTGGTAGAGCGGCGTATGTATTGGATGATATTCGCCCCTTGCGAACTTATGCGCAAGCGGCGGAGGCATTCAAGAATAAAATAAAAGCATTGCCGAATCCTGTTGCGTATCAAGTAGAAACGTTGCGACCAAGAGGGCAGAGGTTTGGTGCAGACAGCTATTATCAAGGAGATAATCGCACCACCGCTGCACGTCTCAATGTTTATGTAAATCTTCCGGAAAAGAAAGACGACAAATCGGATAAAAAGGAAGAGAAACCAAAAGTGGACAATGAAGGAAAAGTAAAAGTGGTGATACTTGATGCAAAGCGTGATACCATTCGTACATTCAATCATAAGCCAGACAGTGCATTCAATATTATTTATTGGGGAATGGAGCCGAACGGTTTTGATTGGCCGCGACGCAAGGAGCGTGAGGACAAGGACAAGCCTGGCGGCATGGTATCTGTGCCACCGGGAAAGTACACGGCTATTTTTGAATATGATAAAGTGAAAGATTCGTCGGAAGTTGAGATACGTTTTGATCCGCGACTTGTTTTTAATACGAATGCATACAACAAAGCGAAGAGGGAAGAGGCTCAACTGAAAAGTTCTGTAGAGCGCGCCTCGAAGGTGATGGAAGGCATCCGCGAGTGTCGCAAGATCATGGAAGCGTATAAAAATTCGTGGGTTTTTGTAGAAGACTCATTGAAGAAAAATGTATTGGCGCAAGCGGATTCTGTGGCGAAGGCATTGAATGATATTGAGCAAATGTTATTTTCTCCCGAGGGACAGAAGGGCATACGTGATGATTCGAAGTATATCATTTCGGATTTGTACAATGCGTCGGGTTATGTATCACAGGGGTCGGTGGAATCGGGTTCAAATGCCCAGCGCGCCTTGGAAATCGCGGATGAACGCACGAAGCAATTATCGAAGGCATTCAATGAATTTTTAGAGAAATCGTGGACCCCGTGGCGCGCCACCGCCGACAAAATCGAAATCAAAAAAGGAAAAACCGTGGAACCCGTGGAGTAGATACTAGTGACTAGATACTAACGACTAGATACTAGTGACTAGTTGTTAATGCCTAAAAAAGGTTGACTCCTTTTTGTCACTTAAACCTCAGTTTGCTGTAATACATTTTGATTCTGAGGTTTTGTTTGCTCCACTTTAATAGGGCTCGAAGC
>JBKCOM010000143.1:0-46944 GCA_046309775.1 Flavobacteriales bacterium | reverse complement strand
CAACTTTAACTATCTTTGCGCCCCCGTTTGAAAATTACCTTGAACGGTGAAAATCAACGGTATTAAGTATAAAAAAATGAATATTGTTCAGAACAACATCGACGCGTTAAACGCAGAAATCACCATCAAACTCGAACCCGCCGACTACAAAGAGCGCTTCGAAAATGCACTAAAAAAATATAGAAAGAACGCCCAAATGCCCGGTTTCAGACCCGGTCACGTGCCCGCAAGCTTGATCAAACAACGCTTCGGTAAGTCCCTTTTGGCAGAAGAAATAAATACTGTTCTTCAAGATTCTATCTACAAATACATCAGCGAAAATAAAATCAATGTCCTCGGAAATCCTCTTCCAAAGGACTCTAGCGAAGAGGTGGGTGATTGGGACAACCCCGGCGACTTCCAATTTACCTACGAACTAGGTATGGCTCCTGAATTCAGCCTCAATCTCGATAAGTCGATGGCTTTCGACTACTTCGTGGTGGATGTGGATGCTGAACTTATCGATAAGCAAATGAAGGATCTCCGCCGCAGATACGGCAAGCTCTCTTCTCCCGAGGTAAGCGGCTCTGAGGATATGTTGATGGTGGACCTAGTAGAATTAAACGCCGATGGTACCGCCAAAGAAGGTGGTATTTTTAGTAAGACCACGGTGAGCATCGAGTTTATCAAAGACGAAGCGGTTAAGGCCAAATTGATTGGTCTTAAAATAGGAGATAAGGTAACTGTGAATCCGCTCACACTTAGCTCGAACCATGAGGATCTCGCGCGTATGCTCAACACCACGCACGAGGCTATTCACGGCTTGACAACAGATTTTGAATTGATCGTAAACGAGGTTCGCGCAATGGAACCCGCTGAACTCAACCAAGAATTGTTCGACAAACTTTTTGGCGAGGGCACTATCACTAGCGAAGAGCAAATGAATGAGCGCGTAAAAGCAGACTTGGAAAAGATGTTTAGCCGCGATTCTGACTGGTTGTTCAAGAGATCTTTCGTAAAAGAAATCGTAGAGCGATTGAATATTCAATTGCCCGACGAATTCCTCAAAAGATGGATCGTCATGACCAACGAGAAGCCTGTGACAGTAGAAATGGTAGCGGCAGAATATGACAGCTATGCCGGCGGTCTTCGTTGGCAGTTGATTGAAAATAAAATCATCCGTGAGAATGAAATCAAAGTGACAATGGAAGATGCTATGAGTCACGTGAAATCACTCCTTGCAGAGCGTTACGCCCAATATGGAATGAACCTCGAAGAGGCGCAATTGGAAGATTTAGCTAAAAAAACCCTCGGCAACAAGGAAGAGGCGCAAAATGTTTATGACTATCTCTATGAAGATAAAGTAGTAGAGTTGGTAAAGAACAATTGCACCATCAATGAGATTAAAATGAAGTACGACGACTTCGTCAACAAAGTGCAACATTCATAAAAAAAACATATTCCTCCATGGAAAAAGTACATTCTTACATCACCGAAAACAAACAGGAATTCTTAGACGAACTTTTGGATTTGCTCCGCATCCCTAGTGTGAGCGCAGACCCGAAGTACAAGGATGATGTGGTGAGAACAGCAGAGAAAGTGGCAGAACACCTCAAACTCGCTGGTGCTGACAATGTAGAACTATGCCCTACCGACGGTTATCCGATTGTGTATGGTGAAAAAATTATTGATCCAGCCAAGCCTACAGTTTTGGTTTATGGTCACTACGATGTACAGCCCGCTGATCCGCTCGAGTTGTGGACGAGTCCACCTTTTGAGCCAGTGATTAAGAAAACAGAGATTCATCCAGAGGGCGCTATTTTCGCTCGCGGTGCGTGCGATGACAAGGGACAAATGTTCATGCATGTGAAGGCTTTTGAAGCCATGTGGAAGACGGGTTCCTTGCCTTGCAATGTTAAGTTCATGATCGAAGGTGAAGAGGAAGTTGGAAGCAACAACCTTGGCCCTTTCTGCATCGCCAACAAAGAGCGTTTGAAGGCAGATGTAGTATTGATTTCAGATACATCCATCATCGCGAATGATACTCCAAGTATCGATTGTGGTTTGCGCGGTCTCAGCTACATTGAAGTTGAAGTGACTGGTCCAAACCGCGACTTGCACAGCGGTGTTTATGGTGGTGCGGTTTACAATCCAATCAATGCTTTGGCAAAGATGATTGCGAGCATGCACGATGAAAATAATCATATCACCATTCCTGGTTTTTATGATGAAGTTTTGGAGCTCACAGCTCAAGAGCGCGCAGATTTGAATCTTGCACCTTTTGATGAAGAAGCATATAAAAAGGATTTGAATATTGATGCAGTACATGGAGAGAAAGGGTATACCACACTCGAGCGCACCGGTATTCGTCCAACCCTAGACTGCAACGGTATTTGGGGCGGCTACATTGGCGAAGGCGCCAAGACAGTATTGCCATCAAAGGCTTTTGCAAAAATTTCAATGCGCCTAGTGCCAAATCAGGCGAGCGACAAGATTACTCAGCTTTTCAAAAAGCATTTTGAATCAATTGCTCCTGCTGGTGTAAAGGTAGAAGTAAGACCTCATCACGGTGGAGAGCCGGTTGTAACCCCAACCGATAGCAAAGCTTATCAAGCTGCGAGCAAGGCGATGGAAACTACCTACGGTAAAAAACCAATCCCAACAAGAGGTGGCGGTTCTATTCCAATCGTAGCGCTTTTCGAAAGAGAATTGGGTTTGAAGAGCGTATTGATGGGCTTCGGACTTGACAGCGATGCGTTGCACTCGCCAAACGAGCACTACGGCGTATTCAACTACTACAAAGGAATTGAGACCATTCCTTACTTCCATAAGTTTTTTGCGGAATAGAATGAAAATGCGTCATTGGTTTATCTTAACTGCAATGGTATTTGCCATGTCTTCATGCAAGGTGTATGAAGAGGTGAAGGTTTCAGATGTTCAAAATGTAATCATCGGGGACGTCACATCGGATGGCGTAGAGGCGCAGATTTATTTCGAAATAGAGAACCCGAATTGGTATAAAATGACGCTCAAAGAGTCCAACATAGAGGTCTATGTGGAGGGTAAATACTTTGGATTGATTGATCAGTTTGACGAAATCATCATCCCAAAACATTCCAAAACCACCCAAGTACTTCGTGTGAAGGCTTCTTCCAAAGCGCTGAATGATTTGATGGGCAATGCAATTAAGCTTTTTTTTCAAAATGAATTGAAGCTTGAGGCGAGAGGATATGTAGTCGGAAAAGCCCTACTTGTAAAAAAGAGAATTGACGTCCAAGTGGTAGAATCGGTCAAAAAAGAAGACCTAGGCCTTTAGTTGCTACGGTTTTTTTGTTGAAAAATTCGATTTTCACTTGTCAGTCAGAAAAAAGGGAGTATATTTGCCACCCTTTTCAAAGGAAACGTAGAACAGGTTAATAAGAAAGAGAAATGAAACGTACTTACCAACCCTCGAATACTAAGCGTAGAAACAAACACGGTTTCCGCAAGCGCATGTCAACAGCTAAAGGTCGCGCTGTGTTGTCTTCACGCCGTAGAAAAGGCCGCAAGAAACTTACAGTTTCTGATGAGCGTCGTCACAAAGGAATCGTTAGACTCTAATCAGTTTAATTAATAATATTTCGGGCTGTCTCGTCTTCGACGAGGCAGCCTTTTTATTATGAAAATAGCCGTAAACACACGAATGTTGCTGCCCGGAAAACTCGAGGGCATCGGATGGTTTACGAATGAAATTTTCAGGCGCATTGTTCAAGCGCATCCTGAGGTCGAGTTTCACTTCTTTTTCGATCGCAGTTTTTCTCAAGATTTTGTTTTTGGTGAAAATGTGGTAGCCCATGTGGTGCCGCCGCAAGCGCGCCGGCCTTTTCTAATGAGAATATGGTACGATGTGAGCTGGCCTTATTTTCTCAAAAAAGTAAAACCAGACCTCGTTATATCTCCAGATGCGCAATGTTCTCTCAAAACACTATTCCCTCAAATCGTAGTCATTCACGATATCAATTTTGAACACTACCCTCAAGACATACCGGCGGTTTATACGAGAGATCTCAAAAAACGCACTCCTAAGTTTTGCGAAAAGGCTAGACGTATTGTTACGGTGAGTGAGTTCAGTAAAAACGATATAGCCAAGCAATTTGCTATTTCAGCAGAAAAAATAGATGTAGTCTACAATGCCGCGAATAGCATTTATACTGTTTTGAATGAAACAGAGAAAAACGGGGTAAAAGCGCGTATCGCGGGTGGAGAGGACTATTTCATCTTTGTTGGTTCTATTCATCCGCGAAAGAATTTGCAACGTCTGCTTCCAGCATTTATTCAATTTAAAAATGCCACAGGTTCGCCAATGAAGTTAGTAATCGTAGGCAATACTTTTTGGAAGAATAAAGAGTTGGCCTCGGTCATGGAATCTACTGAGCATCGCGACGATATCATTTTTATCGGAAGACTTGATGTAAAGGAGTTGAGTAAAGTGGTGGGAGCAGCTTTAGCGAGCGTGTACGTGAGTTATTTCGAAGGTTTTGGAATTCCAGTTGTCGAAGCTTTCAGAGCGGGTGTTCCGGTGATCACTTCAAATGTCACATCGCTTCCTGAAGTAGCTGGTGATGCCGCCATTCAAGTGGATCCTTTTAGCATAGACGCCATAGCTAAAGCACTAGAGCAAGTGGCAAATGATTCTGGCCTTCGTCAATCACTTATAGAAAAGGGCTTGAAGCGCGCCCAAAGTTTTGACTGGGATGAATCAGCCAAGAAATTTTGGACTATTATTGAACGAACAATTCAAGATGTGCGCTCTCATTCATCGCGTAAGTAAGTTTAAGCTCGAAGCCGGCTGTGACGAAGCGGGCAGAGGGTGTCTTGCGGGCCCTGTAGTGGCGGCCGCAGTAATTCTCCCAGAAGATTTTTCTCATGAACTTCTCAACGACAGCAAACAGCTCAGTGAGAAGCAACGAATGATTTTGAAACCGATTATCGAGGAACTTGCATTAGCATGGGCCGTGGCTTTCGTAGATCCAAGAGAAATAGAAGAAATAAACATTAGAAATGCATCTTTCCTCGCGATGCACCGCGCACTTGATCAATTAAAAATTCGGCCTGAATTCATTGCTATTGACGGAAATGCATTTAAGAAGTATCAGGATATTTCTCATGAATGTGTGATTAAGGGCGACGGTAAGGTGATGAACATCGCAGCGGCATCAATTCTCGCCAAGACGTATAGAGATATTTATATGGAAGCACTGCACGAAGATTTTCCTCATTACAATTGGAAAAAAAACAAAGGATACCCAACGGTGGATCACCGAAAAGCTATAAAAGAAAAGGGAGCATGCGAACATCATCGAATGACATTTGCATTGCTCCCCAAGCAATTGGAGTTGGACTTTTAACGTCCGCTCAAGAATATTTTTCCGGTGTTTACATTTGAGTCAGATGCTACTCTCACAAGATAAATTCCTGTTGGAAGATTATCAGGTAGTTCTATTTGCACAGCAGAAGCTCCGTCTGTTCCATAAAGGCCTTGCCCAAATACTTCTTGTCCATTCATATTGTACATACGAATAAAGCCGTCGCCTTGCATTTCATTTTGATTCAAATCAATGCTTAGGTATCTCTTCTGGGCATGACCAAATACTTCAAAAGAAAGACCATTCGGATCTTCACTTGGAATAACGTCAATGACCTCGATTTCAGCTGGCATTTCGTTTTCGTTTTCGGAATTTGTTGTAGCCATTCCAGGTACTGGAGCTGCAGCTGGATTAACGCTAAAATAGCACCAAGGGCTATAGCTGCTGCTTTGCTGAGCTGGAACACAAGTGCTTGGAGGAGGTGTTTGTCCGGGGAGAACAACCCCAATTCCAGTTTTTATACCTATTCTATATGTATTCCCAGACGTACAATTGCCAAGACTAATAGGACAAAGAGATGAGGTGGTGATTACAATCTTGGCGGGTGCTAATGGCAAAAATGGTGCGGTTGGCTGCACTCTAGTAAACTGAAATATGTATTGCGTAATTCCTTCCACGAAAGGCACGTCAACGACTGAATTGGTAGCCCTCGATGCGAAACAGAAGTCATTGGTAGCAGTAGGTGCGCCATCGGGAACGGGAATTGAAGGCATTGGAGGAGTGATAATGGTTAAGGGACTGCTATTCGGTCCCGTCAAACCACACCAAGGCCCCGTTATGCCACACGAAATTACGCGAACTCTTACAGAGTAGATTCTATTCCATCGAAGGCATGGAACAGTGCTTAGACCAACTTGTCTAACTGCTGTGGTTGTTGTAAAAGTTGCGCCGTTTGAGCTTTGAAACTCCCACTCATAAATAGAACCATTGCAAGCGAAATCACAAAATATAATGTCTGACAACGGCATTGTGCTCAAATTGGGAGTAGTAAAAAATGTAGTCGCTGCTGGTTGAAAATTAACTGGAAGCGCAGCTCCTAAACCGCACCAATGATTATCAACTTGAATTTCGCATTGAACGCTAAAGTTGATATTATAGCATATACATGAAAGTGTGTTGATGTTAAGGATCGTGCTATTACCTGCCACAATGGATTCGCATGGTCCATTATTCGGCGAAGTAGTGGGAGTAAAAACCCATCTGGTAGCCGAAACAGCACTGGGTAAATTGTTTCTGCGAATTGTTTCGCAAATGTTGTATCCATCGGTATCTGTCGGCGGGTTAGGGGTGAAGGTATTCCTGACTTCCGCAGTGGCGGGGTAGTATTCCAAGCCCAATTGAAAAGCCGAGCCCACTGATAGAGCCGTAGACGAAATGCGAACGAAATAATTATTGCCAGGGATGATCGTTGCAGTTGTTGCGTTACTTCGTAGAATTGTCCCTGCTTGACATTGCATTTCGGTCATGCTCGAATTGAACAAACTGATTACAGGGCTGAAAGCAGCACCAGAAACTGTAACCTTAATGCAGTTAGTGCGAATAGAGACGGGGATATTGAAACGCACCCAATATACACTCTGACTTCCCACACACGTAGTATAAACCTCTCCGCTGCCTGCCAACAAAGAAACAGCAGAAAATGTAGGTATTCCTACTGTACCGTCCCAGTATGCATCCGGAGTCACTACTACAGCTGTTGCCGAGCTGGATTGTGCGTTTAAATAATCACCACAAAATAGAACAACCAATAAAAATAAAACTCTTTTCATTTGGGCTTTAGTTAAGGTACCCAAATATATGTTTTTTTCTTTAAAACACTACCGTTTACACATTTATCATGTCATTAAATGTGCGTTTACGCATGGTTGGATATATATAGTCAATGGTCAGCTTCTCAGGAGATACCAGATTTTGGTTGTAATAAATAGCTAAAATGTCCTCGTCAGGGCTCACTGGAGTCACCACTCCATCTTCTGCAAGACTGCGAGCATAGTCACTCCCAACACCTTCGGTAACCCAGCTAAAATTAACGACATCGAAGCCGGCTGAGTCAAAAAAGGTGGTGCTGTAAATGCTAATTTGAATTTTACACCTTTCTAGATAGGAGAAAATATTGCTTTGTAGTGGCGCTATTTCACACACGCTGCTCTGAAGCGAATCATATCTGCTGGCTTTTTTTTCCAAAGGATGAAGCTTAACAATAAGCCTCCACCCAGGATAGCGTTCTATGAACCTCTTTAGCTTCTCTATATAGGGAATGTACTTGTCGTCCATCCCCTTTTGTGTAGCGACGAGTATGATGTTTTCTTTTTTCTTTGGGTCAGGAGCCGAATAGTTATGCGCAAGGTAGTTTCCTACTACAATTTTTCCATCCTTCGGCCATTCACAACCAGCATCCAACACTTCTTTCCAATATGGTCCATATAGGAGAATCTTATCAGGCATTAAGCCGTTTATTAAACTCTTTTGAAAAATTTTATCATAAACATAATAGAGATCTTTTTTGTTGATCAAGCCATGCTGCAATTCGATGCACTCGATGTTCAACTTCTTACATGCTGCTATAATTCCTTCATTGTGATAATGACCAGTAAAAAACAATTTTTTCACTTTGCGATTTCGAAGGAGATGGTAATACTTACGAAAGCTTGAGAAGAAAACGTGAAGCGCACTTTTTATATAGTGTTTTTCGCTACTAGTATAATATGACGACTTTTCTAATCTACGAGCAACTTGAATGATATCCTCTAATACGGCGTTTTCGATGGAGTCGAAATCTAGTGCTGGCACTTGTACATCGTATATGGTATAATCACATTTAACTCCCTTTTCGGGAATGAGATTGATGCTTGTGCATTGGTCCCCAATTTCATCCATCAGTTTGGTACCATACATCGAAATAAGTTCTCCAGTTTTTGTCTCGTAAACCCTACCCGGATCGAGCCATACATTTTCTTTCAAGGTAAAAGGCTTTTGCTTTTGCCTCAAAGAATTTTTTATCCAAATAATCTTTTGAAAGACGGCTGGTAAATGAAAATATGTTCTCAGGAGCTTATTGGTATTGCCGTTGAAATCATACACTATTCCATGCTGGAATATTTTAAAATAAGAAAACTCTTTCCCAATATATGTATGCTCATTTCCCAATCTAGCAATGAGATTGGCTTTCATTTGATCAAAAGTATTATCCGCCATTTGAATGCAAATGTATAGATAACTTATTTTTTGCAATGACTTTCCCGATAGGTTGCATACATGCTTCATTGATGTTGTAATCTCTCATCAAGTGTATCAGGTCTGCTGCTTTATCTGCATGAAGACTAATCAATAATCCTCCACTGGTCTGTGGGTCACAAAGAGTGAACAGTTGTTTTGAATTTAATGTACTCACAGCTCCAGAAACATGGCTGAAATTTTTTGTGGTAATATCCGGATATATAAATTGCTCGAGATATTTATCTAAAAATGGATAGAGAGGAATTTTATCAAATTCCAACTCAGCGCTCGTTCCAGAGGCTTTCATCATCTCCGTCAAATGTCCGGCAAGTCCAAATCCTGTAATATCTGTCATCGCATGAACCTCTGGCCAATCACCAAGAATTTTTCCGATATCATTGAGGTTGATCATATATCGAATTGCTGTTTCAAGATCAGCTTTTTCGGCTTTTTCTTTTTTTGCAGCGGCGCTTATTATTCCATTTCCTAGGGGTTTTGTTATAAAAAGTAAATCCCCTTCTTGGGCTCCTGCATTTGTTTTTAATTGATGAGGTAAACAACTCCCTGTCACAGCCAAACCGAATAAAGGTTCCGTCGACTCAATGCTGTGTCCGCCCGCCAATGGAATGCCTGCAATGCTACATACAAGTTGCGCCCCTTCCATTATCTCACGTGCCAAGGTCGTCTCTAATTTACCAATAGGCCAGCCCAAAATGGCAACAGCCATCATTGGCTTGCCACCCATCGCATAGATATCGCTGATCGCATTTGAAGCAGCGATCTTCCCGAAGTCTCTTGCATCATCCACAATAGGTGTAAAAAAATCCACAGTACTCATCACGTACTGGCCCTCATGCATGGCGAACACTGCAGCGTCATCGTTGTCTTTGTTTCCAACAATCAATTGCGGATGCATTGGTATATCTAGATCAGTACCGAGGATGCTCTTAAGTTCGGCTGGAGAAAGTTTGCAGCCACAACCAGAACCTTTACTATATGAGGTGAGACGTATCATAATTTAATAATGTCAAGTATCTTGGATATACAGTCTTTCCCAATGCCGTTGATAGTAAGAATAATTTTCCGTGGTGTTTTTTCAAAAGTGTATTGGTACGTTTTGTCGTAATAGTCAAGTAATATGTCACACCAAAGTTCCTTATTCCCTTCATGCAGTGCCATGAGTGCTTGTTTACATTTTTCAGGCCCCATGCGTTTTTGAAGGGCAAATGTTCGATCGAATAGCAGAGTATTTTCAAAGTTTCCGTATTCGGTTAAGATGCGTTTGCTTCGTTCTGGTCGCTCAATTTCAAGCATGATACAAGAGGCGACGCTTAATTGATCAAACATAGCATCGGGAATAAGCACTTTTCCAATTCTTCTACTTTCGTCTTCAACTAAAACCGAATGTTCATTCGGTACACGGCTTAGTGTTTCAGCAATAAGATTTTCAAACTGTTCCTGCGTAGATTGTTCAGGTTGCCCCAACGAACCAAATGTAGAACCTCTGTGGGATGCAAGACCTTCTAGGTCCAGCACGGCGGCTCCTGATGCTGAAAGTGTATGCAGCAATTCAGTTTTACCGCTGCCAGTTTTTCCTGTAATGACGAGGTATCTTCTTGTCTCAGCAATTATCTGATGCGTCCATTGACGGTAAGATTTATAACCGCCTTTTAGTAAAACAACATCAAAGCCCGCCGTGCTGAGCAACCATGCCATGATATTGCTGCGTAAACCGCCGCGCCAGCAGTAGATCAACACCTGACGTTGTGGAGCGATTGATTTTGCGGTCTTTATTTTTTGAGAAAAATAAGGCCCCACTAATTCAAACCCTAGTTCTACTGCGGCTTCTTGGCCTTTTTCTTTATAACAAATCCCGACCAAATGCCGCTGCTCATCGTCGAGCAATGGTAGGTTGTGAGCCATGGGCAGATGACCCTGTGCATATTCTTTTGGACTGCGTGTATCCAAAACAATGGAGCCCGCTTTGCGAGCGAGCTCCAAGTATTCTTTTATTTCGAGTGTTTTAATCACGATTTATCGTCCGTCTCCATCAAGGAGATTGCCCAAACCTCCTAGTATACTTCCTTCTTCGCGTCTATTGCCCCCACCATATTGCATCATACGTGATGCAAGGCGTGAAATAGGGAGCGTTTGAAGCCATACTTTTCCCGGCCCCGTGAGCACCGCAAAGAATACTCCTTCACCACCAAACAGAGTGTTTTTAATACCGCCGACGAACTTAATGTCGAAATCAATCCCTGACGTGTAGGCTACAATACAACCTGTATCAATGCGCAAAGACTCACCGGGCTTTAGCTCGCGTTCTATGATATGTCCACCCGCATGACAAAAGGCCATTCCATCGCCTTCTACTTTTTGCATGATAAACCCTTCGCCTCCAAAAAGTCCTGTGCCAAGCTTTCTTTGCCATTCAATCCCGATAGCTACACCTTTTGCTGCGCAAAGGAATGAATCTTTTTGACAAATTATTTTGCCCCCTAACTGCTGTAGATCAAGAGGAATGATCTTTCCAGGATACGGAGATGCAAATGCAACCTTGGCTTTCCCTTGTGTAGTATGTGTAAATGCCGTCATGAATAGGCTTTCTCCCGTAAGCAAACGCTTTCCCGCCCCCCACAACTTGTCCAAAAAACCACCCCCTTGCTTAGAGCCATCACCAAAAATGGTCTGCATTTCAATACCATTATCCATGTACATAAATGCTCCAGATTCGGCCACCACAGTCTCTTATGGGTCTAATTCTATCTCCACACATTGCATTTCTTCTCCAAAAATGCGATAGTCTATTTCATGGTTATTTCTCATTGTTGTATTTTATAGTTGGAACAAATATATAAGCTTCGAAAATACCGCGTTTACGGGTATTTTATATTTTTTTTTCAGATATGCTTTTTTATATCGATATCGTGCATACTTTTGCCGCGCATTTTTCAAAGGGATAACCGCATGCAACTCACTTCAAATAGTATTGTCCGCTCAGCAGCCAAAATCACTGTTTTCGCCATAGCAATGTTATGGTCTTCACTTACGGTGTTTGCAAGCGGAGGAGAAGCGCATGGCGAGGAGGAGGGGTTTAAACCTGGTGAAATGATCATGCACCACATCAGTGATGGTCACCAGATCCATATCATTGGCAGCATCTATATCCCACTTCCTGTTATTTTGATCCACGACGGGCATGTAGACGTTTTTTCATCAAGCAACTTTTGGGACGGTTTTGATTCTCATGGTGAATTAAAGTTCAAGCCATACACTGCATCTTCAGGTACAACTTACGAAAATCATCACGAAATCATTCATATTGTTGGTGGACATGGTCACGACCACGGGGATGTGCACAATACTGAACCAGTAGCCTATGCTTCTGTTGATTCGGGCGCTGTAGTTGCTGCTCCTGTGGATTCACTCATGATTATGAGTGCGCCTATGGTGGAAGAGGCTCATACGGATCATGTAAAACCGCTTGACTTTTCTATTACGAAGAACGTAGCGGGGATGTTTCTGGCGTTAATCATCATGGTGATTATCTTTAGAAGTATCGCTAATTCTTACAAGCGTCGCCCCGGTCAAGCACCGAAAGGACTTCAAAACGCCATTGAGCCTTTTATCTTGTTTATTAAAGACGAAGTAGCAGTTCCTTCCATTGGCAAAAAGAAAGCGCACAAATATGTACCTTTCCTTTTGACCGTGTTCTTTTTTATTTGGATTTCAAATCTTCTAGGTTTGATTCCATTCATAGGTGGACTCAATGTAACAGGTACCCTAAGCATTACTTTAGTGCTCGCGGCATTTGTGTTTATTATCACTACTGTAAGTGGTAATAAGCATTACTGGGGTCACATTCTTTGGCCTCCCGGAGTGCCTTTTCCAATCAAGCTTATTCTTGTTCCAATCGAGTTTGTGAGTATTTTCCAAAAGCCCATCGTATTGATGGTGCGTTTGACGGCGAATATCACAGCGGGTCACATCATCATATTGGCATTCGTGAGTCTCGTACTCTTGTTCGGCCAAAACAGTGCGGTGGCTGGTTATGGAGTGGGTGTAGGTGCAGTATTATTCATGGTATTCATGTTCTTCATCGAATTGTTGGTTGCCTTCCTTCAAGCGTATGTATTTACGTTGTTGGCAGCGCTTTATTTCGGAGATGCTAACGTGGAACACCATCACGACGATGAACATCATTAAAAATTCAATAATTTAAACCATACAACAATGGAATTTCTTACAGTTTTGTTGGACACACTTATGAATCAAGGTTTGGCTGGTATCGGCGCAGGTCTTTCTGCAATTGGAGCTGGTATCGGTGTAGGCCGTATCGGTGGCACTGCTCTCGAGTCTATGGCTCGTCAGCCAGAAGCTACTGGAGATCTTCGTGCGAACATGATCGTTGCTGCGGCTCTCGTTGAGGGTGTTGCTCTTTTCGCGGTGATCGTGTGTCTCCTCGTTGCTCTTGGATAATTAAGTGTTTATTTAAATCCGAAAACCTCAGAAAATGGAAGGTTTGCTCAGTGTATCCGTAGGTACCGTATTTTGGGCGAGTATCTCGTTCCTCATCGTATTCTTCCTGCTATACAAGATGGCATGGACTCCGATTTTGCAGTCCTTGAAAGACCGCGAAGAAGGAATTTCCAATGCTTTGAACGAAGCAGAAAGAGCGCGCAATGAAATGGCTAAGCTTCAAGCTGGCAATGAAGACTTGCTGCGCCAAGCTCGTGACGAACGCGACAACATCCTCAAAGATGCCAAGGCTATTGCGGACAAAATGCGCGCTGAGGCTTTGGCGAAAACACAAGCCGATGCCGATCGCATGCTCGCTGCCGCTCGCGCGGAGATCGAGAATCAAAAGAAAGCAGCTATCACAGAATTGAAAAATTCAGTAGCTACACTTTCTGTTGATATCGCTGAGAAATTGGTGAGAGAAAAACTCACTGATGCCGATAAACAAAAGGCTCTTAATCAATCAATGGCTGCCGATTTTAGCGCTAATTAACCATGAAAGGAATAAGAATTTCAACCCGATATGCCAAATCACTACTCATTCTCAGCACAGAGAAAGGGAAGGTGGACGAGGTATATACGGATATGGAACTAATTGCTAGCGTGGTCGCTGAAAATCGCGAACTCAAAGTTCTACTCCAAAGTCCTGTCATCAAACTCGACACGAAAATGCGCGTGCTAAACGCAATTTTCGCAGGGAAAGTAAGTGAAATGACATCGATGTTCGTAGAACTCCTCACTCGAAAGGGTAGAGAAAGCATGCTTGGTGAAATCGCTGCCTCCTACGTGGAGCAAGTGAAAACTTATCGCAACGTCATCACAGCAAATGTGGTGAGTGCAGTGCCTCTCGATGCGGATACACGCACGAAAATCGCTGCGCTTGCTGGTAAGCTATCCAACGGCATGACCATTGAAATGAATGAGTCTGTTGACCCCGAGTTGATCGGAGGGTTCGTGCTTCAAGTGGGAGACCACCGCTATGACGCTTCCGTTTCTGGCGAGATAAAAAGTTTGAAAAGAGAGTTCGAAAAGAACCCCTATGTGCCTGTTCTCTAAGAGATCAGGTTTTTTTATACATAAAAAAATATTCTGACAAATGGCAGAAGTTAAACCTGCAGAAGTATCTGCAATTTTGCGCGAGCAATTAGCCGGTTTTAAATCCGAAGCTGAACTCCAAGAAGTAGGTAGCATCCTCCAAGTGGGTGATGGTATCGCCCGTATCTACGGACTTTCAAACGTGCAGTCAGGTGAATTGATCGAGTTTGAAAATGGTGTTCGCGGTATCGCGCTCAACCTCGAAGAAGATAACGTGGGTGCTGTATTGCTCGGCCCTTCAGGTGACCTTAAAGAAGGTTCAACGGTAAAGCGTACAAATCGCATCGCGTCTATCATGGCGGGTGAAGGTATGCTTGGTCGCGTTGTAAACACTCTTGGTGAGCCAATCGATGGTAAGGGACCAATCTCTGGTGAATTGTTTGAAATGCCACTCGAGCGCAAAGCTCCTGGGGTAATCTATCGTCAGCCAGTAAATGAGCCGCTTCAAACAGGTATCAAGGCGATTGACGCGATGATTCCGATCGGAAGAGGTCAGCGCGAATTGATCATCGGTGACCGTCAGACTGGTAAGACCACTGTGGCTATCGATACTATCATCAACCAAAAAGAATTTTATGATAAAGGTGAACCAGTATTTTGTATCTACGTTGCAGTAGGTCAAAAGGGTTCTACCGTTGCAGGTACAGTGAAGACTCTAGAAGATGCTGGCGCGATGGCTTATACATGCGTTGTTGCAGCTACTGCTTCTGATCCTGCTCCACTTCAGTTCTACGCTCCTTTTGCGGGTGTGGCTATTGGAGAATACTTCCGTGATACTGGTCGTCCTGCATTGATTGTGTATGATGATTTGTCAAAGCAAGCGGTAGCTTACCGCGAGGTGTCACTTCTTCTTCGTCGTCCTCCAGGACGCGAAGCATATCCAGGTGACGTGTTCTATTTGCACAGCCGCTTGCTCGAGCGTGCAGCAAAGATCAACGCGACACAGAGTGTTGCTGAAAAAATGAACGACCTTCCTCCAAGCCTTCAAGGCAAAGTACGTGGTGGCGGTTCTCTTACAGCTCTTCCGATTATCGAAACACAAGCGGGTGACGTATCTGCGTATATCCCAACCAACGTAATTTCTATCACTGACGGTCAGATCTTCTTGGAATCTAACCTCTTCAACGCCGGTGTGCGTCCTGCTATCAACGTAGGTATTAGCGTAAGCCGCGTGGGCGGTTCTGCTCAGATCAAGTCAATGAAGAAAGTAGCAGGTACTTTGAAACTAGACCAAGCGCAGTTCCGCGAATTGGAAGCGTTTGCGAAGTTTGGTTCTGACCTCGATGATGCAACGAAATTCGTTATCGAGAAAGGACGCCGCAACGTAGAGATTTTGAAGCAAGGTCAAAACGCACCACTTTCAGTAGAAAAGCAAATTGCAATAATCTACTTAGGTACTAAAGGTCTTGTGGCTAAAGTTCCAGTTGATAAAATGAAGGCGTTTGAAGAAGAATTCCTCACTTACATGGATCTCAAGCACCGCGATGTATTGGATGCATTGCGCGCCGGACAATTCTCAGACGAATTGATCAACGTGTTGGAGAATGTAGCGAAGGATCTTACAAGCAAGTACAATTAATTGAATTCATAAGGAAGGCGGGAAATGGCAAACCTGAAGGAAATACGCATTAGAATTACCTCTGTAAACTCCACCATGCAGATTACGTCTGCTATGAAGATGGTGTCAGCGGCGAAATTGAAGCGCGCACAGGATGCAATTACCCGCATGAGACCATACTCTTTAAAGCTCCAGGAAATCCTCGGAAACGTGAGCGCAACGCTTGACGGCAACGATGGAGTCTACAGCACTCAAAGAGAGGTGAAGAATGTACTAGTGGTAGCAATCACAAGTAACAGAGGTCTTTGCGGTGGTTTCAATAACAACGTCCTCAAAGACATCAAAACAAGTCTGAAAGGTCAATACGCAGGCGCTAATGTGAAGATTTTGTCACTAGGCAAAAAGGCGTTTGATGCTTACAAAAAAACTTCGCATCACTATAATGAAGGATTCGGTGAGACTCCGTACAGCATCTTTGATAAACTGACTTTCAGCAATGCCTCTGCTATTGCTGAAACTATCATGAATCAATTTGCGAAAGGTAAGTTTGACAAGGTCGTGTTGGTCTATAACAGCTTTAAAAATGCTGCCGCGCAAGAGATCAAGCACGAGCAATTCTTGCCGGTGATGCCAATGACGGGAAATGTATCTACTTCTAAAGTGGAATATATCTATGAGCCTACCAAGGAACAAATCTTGGAAGACTTAATTCCTCGCTCATTGAAGGTTCAATTATTCAAAGCCTTATTGGATAGCAATGCCTCTGAACATGGTGCACGAATGACTGCGATGCACAAAGCAACAGATAACGCAGGTGCATTGGTGAAGGATTTGAAAATCACTTACAACAAGGCACGTCAAGCGGCCATTACAAACGAAATCCTCGAAATTGTTGCGGGTGCTGATGCATTGAAAGGTTAATACCCCATCAAAAAAATATAAAAGGGCTCAGCAATGAGCCCTTTTTTTATTCCCAATAAATGCTTCTTAGTGATTTAAGTGGCTTGAAAATTGCGACATTTGAAACATGCGCCGCCCACGACTTACCCTCCGATTGAGAATATATGTCTCCATGTTGGCGATGATTCTCATATCATTTCTCGTAACAGGAGGCATCGCTTTGTATGATCACTTCGAACAAAGTGAAAAATACAATATGCAACGTCTGGAGCGGAAAGAAAAAGCAGTAAAGGCATCCATGACCTACTTCCTCAATCAGAATGGCGGATACATGTCTTCTGATAGTATTCTGTACCAATTCAGCGAGAAAATCTGCGAGCTCTCTGATGTACACAACCTCTTTATTGTAATGTACGATTTACGGGGGAATTATCTAATTTCAACCAACTCGGATAGCATGGCTGTGCTCAACGCACCATCCAAGGTGAACTATACTATTCTTAAACAGCTGGTTACTGGAAATAATCGGGCGGTGCTTGAGAAAAGCATTGACTCTAAAGATTTGTCTTACGCATACTGGTATTTTAATGACATCGAAGAAAAACCTATTGCGATTGTAGGAGTGGTTTACGAGAATTCTGAATTTGAAGGGAAAGATATTATTCGCTTCCTCGAAGAGCTAGGACAAAGTTATATAATCCTTTTCATCTTGGCCGCGGTAGTCGCTTATCTTCTTAGTACCTACATCACGAAATCCCTTCAAGAGATTGTTTCAAAAATGAAAGGGATTCAACTGGGAGGAAAAAATGATGAAATAGAATGGAACAGTGAGGACGAGATTGGTGCGCTCGTTTCTCAATACAATGTAATGCTGCTAGAATTAGAAAAGTCGGCGAATCTCTTAGCGCAAGAAGAACGAGAAAGTGCATGGCGTGAAATGGCTAAGCAAGTAGCGCATGAAATCAAGAATCCACTTACACCGATGAAACTGCGTGTGCAACATTTACAGCGATCATGGGAAGACGGTAGCGCCGACTTTGATGCTCGATTAAAACAGTTTGTAAAAAGCATGACAGAGCAAATAGACACCCTCAGTCATATCGCTAGTGAGTTTTCTAATTTTGCTAAAATGCCGAAGCCAAATCTAGAGACCGTGGATTTGACCAAGGTCTTGGATGATGTTGTGGATATTTATCGAGATCAAAAAAACTATCATTTTTCCTACAGAAAGTATCTTTTTGAAAGCCCTCTTGTGAAAGGTGATAAAGAACAAATGATACGTGTTTTTAATAACTTAATTAATAATGCCATGCAGGCGATACCAGATGGTGTAGAAGGCAAGATAGATATCGCGGTGCGTGGATATAAAAACCGAATGATCGTTCGGGTTTCTGATAATGGGGTTGGAATTTCGGAGGAAGGAAGAAAAAAGATATTTGTGCCAAATTTTACTACTAAAAGTACCGGAACAGGTTTAGGGTTGGCAATGGTAAAAAATATCATGCAACACACAGGAGGCAACGTCTTTTTCTGGAGCAAAGCGGGTCGCGGAGCATCGTTTTATTTGGAGTTTTCAAAAGTTTAAAGGTCAAATTTCGATTGATAGAGAGTTTTAATTATTTTTATTGAATAATTAAAAATCTAATCGAGAAGACATGAAGACTCTCATCACCGTATTACTCGCATTACTCTTTATTAATCATATTCATGCAAATGAACTTGAGATTGCAACACGTGTTGAGACTGTAACTATTTACCATTCTGGTGCGCTCGTTTACAGAACGGCTTCAGTAAATCTGAATTCAGGGGTGACTGAAATTACGGTCAAGAATATTTCATCAAAAATAGTTTTGAATACCTTGAAGATTGGAAATAAGGAAGTGACAGTTCTCAATAAATCTCTTATCAAGAAATTAAGCAAGGAGCAATATAGTCAGCTCATTGATAGAAAAGAGGCAATCACCAAACAAATCAATCTAATAGAAGCTAAGTTTAACGAGGTAGGATTTGTCGATAAAGTAGAAGACTTGGAGCGGATGACGGCCTTTTATTCGAAGGAAATAGTCAGGTTGAAAAAGGAGTTGCGTGAGGTGGAAAATGATATTTTTCAAGCGAACAGCATTGAGAGTATTAAACTAGATAATGAGAATGCCGCCATTCTAAAACTGGTAGTGTCAGTTGAAAATGTCCTTCAGGAACCATTGAGAATTCAATATATGTGTGGCGGTATAGGATGGAGTCCATCCTATGAAGTAATTGTGGATAATGCCTCAAAGAATTCTATTGAACTGAAATATCTTGCGAAGGTGATGAGCCAGACTGGTGAGGACTGGGAGAATGTAGAAATTCAATTATCCTCCTCATTTCCTTTGGACTCCCCAACGGAGTTGCCAAGACCGAACGAGTCATGGGTGCTTGAGAATGCACGATTTAACGATAAGAGAAGAGTTCAAGGAAACGATGATAGCAGGAATGAGCAACGAATAGATAAACTAGAGGGGGTAAGCTATCAAGAAATCAATATTCCATCTTTTCTTAAGATGAGGAAATTAAAGGAGAAGTATTCTTTAAAATCGAATAGCACTGTCTTCTCATTCCCTATTCAATCAGTAAGTCTACCTGCAAGCTTTTATTATTACGGTTTTCCTACTTATGACTCAGAAGTATATCTGGTAGCGCAGGTCACAGGTTGGGATACACTTGGATTTATTGATGGAGTGGCTAATGTTACATTTGGGAATAATGATATTGGAAAATCAGTAATTAAATTCAGTGAAGCGAAAGACACCCTCCTCTTGCCTGTGGGTAAGGATAATAGCGTTTACTTGAAGCGACTTGAGATTCCAAATCAAAAGTATTTTAGTTCTTCCAGCAATGGCAAAAAGAAGGAAACTACACTCGCCTATAGCTATGAATTGAAGAATAATAATTCATTTCCGATTCGATTTGAATTAGTGGATCAAGTGCCCATTTCTCAAACAAAAGCAGCAGAAGTTATTATTCAGAAATCATCAAATGCAAGCATTAATGAGCCGACTGGGGAAGTAAGCTGGCTTTTGAACCTAGGACCAGGAGAGAGTGTTACAAAAGAGCTCATTTTTACGGTAGAGACAGATTCGAATTATGATTACTTTGATGGGAAGTCAAAGGCAAAGTTTAGAACTATCGCAGCACCCTCGTTTTAATAGAATCCTCTGACGAATACAATTGATAATTGACTTATTTATTTAGGTCTTTAATTTGACCTTTAACAATTATTCTAAATACTGTTCTTATTCGGTTTTCCTAATTTTCATTGATTTTAATAGTATGGATTTCATCCATATTAAATAAATAAAAATAGGAAAATCAATAGCGGTATGAAGGGATATGTTTTATTTTTCATTTTTGGGGCAATTATATTGTCTGAAAGGGCTTCAGCTCAAAACTATATCCGTGTAGATGGCTATCGTGAGTTAAGGAGTCTAATTAGGAGTGATAAAGAGAAAGTAGGAAACTTCATACTTCAGAACCAAACTGACAGTATAAGAAAGTATTTCGATGTCTACTATCTTGTTTCCGACATGCCTGTTAATGACGCAGTTTCCTTTTACAGTTATAGAGAGAGAGCACTTATTAATTTTTTCTTGGATGATTCGAATCAAATTTGGAGAGATATAGACGACGACGCGCATTATTTCTCGTATCAAATGAGGGTGCCAGTAACTGCTAATATTATAATTCCTGAATTGACTACTCTAATGTCGGAATTTTGGATAGAATTTGCAAAGAATAAATTAGAGGGTAATCCTGCACAAAATGATAAGGAAGAACTACTACTGTTATACTTGAAAAGAATCATTAATGATTTAGTTGGATTTCCTCATAGCGAGTTATTTAGCCAAGATTCAATAAATGTTTCAGCACGAAACATCCTTTCAACAATGGATCCGATTAAGTCGAGAAGGGCTTTTGTCCTTGATCATATTCTATATGAATTTGAAGATACAAGTTTTGGGCTAGGATTTTCGTTATTGCCATTTGGTTATAGTTCCTTTAATACAGGACTTTCAGAAGTTTTTGAAAGTGGTTATAGTTTTAATTTCGATTCAGAATTACAATTCAAGAGGTTTGCTCTAAACTTAAGCGTTTTCGCTACGAGATCTGAAATTCAGAAGGACGTCCTTTTGGATGAACTTTTATGGAGTACTGAAGGGGACGCGTCCGTTGTCGGATTCTCGGGAAATATAGGTTATGCTATTGTAGACAATAGGCGCTTGAGAATTGCGCCGATGGCTGGAATTAATCTTACTAGAGCAACATACATTTTTGCAGATTCTACTTACAGCGACAATGGAGAAGCTTTCGTTCAGCCTCATTTTGGATTGACCATGGATGCAAAGTTTCGTTTAAAATCTAGGCCAGATGGCATTTTCGCTACTACGGGTTACCACCCCCGGAGTGAGCGGGATTGTATCTACATCCGCTTATATGCGGGCCATTTACCCGTTGGTTTATCAAACGCTTTTGGTAATCGAGGGAGTATTACTCAGGTGGGTCTCGGTGTAGGTTATTTCTTGGGTTGGACAAGATTAAGGGAGTAAAGTCAAAAATTGACGTTTTGTACTTTCAATTTGTGGAAATTAGTGGAATCACTTATTTTTCACACATCTATCCCATCCAAATGAATAACCATCGCGTCGAAAAACCGATTTACAGAGGCCGAATTCGGAAGTATTTGGGAAGAGAGTATTTTATTCTAAAACGTAGATGGAAATGGGTTTTTGGTGATTTATTCTATATTTGACTTTGTCACTAATACCTCATATGATGTTATCAATCGTCAAGGATTATCTGAAGCTCTGGATTTGTAGCTATTTCTTTCTTTTAGTTTTCCCTTTTCCTTTGGATATGATCATTCCAACGGAGGCTATAGCCCATCGTTTTGATCCTCTATCAAAGATAGTGGGACAAATATTCTTTGGATTGGAAAATGTTTTGCGTCCAGAAATGACGGGAAGTGGTGATACACAAATGGATTGGCTCAACGTAGTATCCATTGCATTGTTGAGTACGCTGATTTCAATTATACTTATTTTCATCGGGTACGTGCGCAGAAATATTGATTCCATCTTAAATTTTATTCGCATCTATTTGAGATTCTATCTGGGACTATTTCTTATATTTTATGGAATTGCGAAGCTTTATGTAAATGGACAGTTTGGTCAAATAGAACTCTATCACCTCGATTCGACTTTTGGCAACAAATCTCCCATGGGCCTTCTTTGGACCTTTATGGCTTATTCAAGGGAATATACACTCTTTATTGGTGTTATGGAAACTCTTGCTGGCGTTCTTTTGTTGTACAAACGCTCTTCTTTAATAGGAGGACTAATGGGCTTTGCGGTAATGCTCAATGTATTTTTATTGAATATGTTTTATGATGTTCCAGTCAAGATTTTTTCATTTCATCTCTTGCTATGTGCATTCATAATTATTTCGCCTTCAATCAAGAAATTATTACTTTTCCTAACAGGGCAAAATCCTCAACCTGTGGCGTTGAGTTTTATTGATTTTGGAAATAAATCGGTAGCAATTGTTTTCACCGTTTTAAAAACAATACTCGTTGTGGTGTTAGTGGGATTGGACTTTTTTTCTTTTAATGAAGATATGGAACAACCAGCGGACTATCTCAACGGTGTCTTTAGAATAGAGTCAATTGAGTACAGCAATGATAGTATTCCCGCTTTGAAGTGGGAAAAGATACTGATTAACTCCCTATATGGATCAGTCACCGACTACTCAGGAACAAGAAATCAGTTGGAGCTAGAAATCGATACAACAAAGAAACTAGTTAATTTCAACTTTAGACTGGACTCTACTTCAATGTCATTCAACTACGAGTTGTACGCATCAGATAGCGTGAAGTTTACAAATATTCAAGAAGCAGATACCATAAGAATCTTCACGAAGCGTCTTCAAAAAGATGATTTTCTTTTAATGAATCGGGGATTCCACTGGGTCAGCGAGTATCCGCTGAATCGTTAGTCTTATTTTTTCAGCAACCAAATAATACCTTCGCGAAGCTGCAGATACCAAGACTCGCGAGTGAGCTGGTCGAATGGTAGGTTAATTAAAGAACCCCATTCTTCCATTACTTCCGAATACACCATCGGCTGCTCTGAAAATAATTCGAATCTAGATTTATTAGCAATGATATACGACGCGATGGACGTAGGAAGGAGAACCTTTCGGTGCCCTTTTTTATGAACGAAAATAAGTTCCGTATTGCCTTTTTCAGATTTCAGTGAAACAACTTCTGTCTGATGCCAACAAAACACATATCCACTCATTCCTGGCAAGTCAGGCAGTGGTTTCTTGATATGCTTTGATATGAGCTTGTTTGGTACTGTAGTATTCGGGATTTTAAAATCAAAAAACTTACCGAGAGGAAAATCAAAACCATTCCGGTGCATATAGTTATAAAGTGCTTTTTTCAAACCCGCACTATATCTATCATGATCGGCTCCAGTCGGATCTTCATGGTACAAATCATTATTCGCAAATCCTTCGAATTCTGGCCCAATGCGCACTACCTTATACTTCTCTGGTTCTTTCCCTACAGGACTGTGTACGGTCATTGCAAACTGATGCCAAAATCCTGATTGCAATAGTCCAGCTTCAAAGAGTTGTCTTACAATTTCTAATGAATCTATAGTCTCTTGTTCTGTTTCTGTTGGAAAACCATACATCAAATACGCATGTACTAGAATGCCAGCGTCACGAAATCCTTTCGTAACGCGCGCTACTTGCTCGATGGTGATTCCTTTTTCCATCAAATCCAGAAGCCTTTGACTTGCTACTTCTAAGCCACCTGTAACGGCGATGCAGCCAGAGGCCGCTAGTAACTTACAGAGATCTTCGGTGAATGTTTTTTCAAATCGAATATTCGTCCACCAAGTTACTTGTAAATTTCGTCTTAAGATTTCAATGGCGAGGTCGCGCAATGCAAGCGGTGGTGCAGCTTCATCCACAAAGTGAAAACCAGTTTCTCCTGTCTCGGCAATGAGCTTTTCCATTTTATCCACCAGTTTTGAAGCTGGGGTATTTTCATAACGTGCGATGTAGTCGAGAGTCACATCGCAAAAGCTACATTTTTTCCAATAGCATCCATGCGCCACCGTAAGCTTATTCCAGCGTCCATCGTTCCATAAGCGGTGCATCGGATTGGGAACATCAAACATAGATAGATATTCATCGAGGCGCAGGCCGTGATAACTCGGGGCAGGCAATTGAGCATGGAGGAAATCGCCTCCAATTTTATTATCTAAAAATATTACTTTGCCCTCCGACCGAATGAACGTTCGCTTTAGCAGCGGTTCTTTCAAGTCCAATGCAAGAGAGTCGTAAATAGCCATGATAGTAGCTTCTCCATCATCTAGACAGATATAATCTACATAGTCAAATACTCGAGGATCATAGAGGTCGCGCAACTCAGTATTGGCATAGCCTCCGCCGAGTGCTACTTTTGTCTGTGGATAATTAGCTTTTACCCATTGACCAATTTTTAGCGCCCCATATAGATTTCCACCAAAAGGTACCGTCAGTCCAACAAGTATTGGTATCTCTTCTTCGAAGTACTTCGCTGTGGCGTCTAGTAGCAATCGGTCGAGGTAGGTCGTCGGCTCGTTTAATGCTTCTTCTATGGGCGAAAAATTCACAGCAGTCCTCGCAATGCGTTCTGCATATTTCGAAAATCCAAAGTGAGGTCCTACTGTAGCTTGGATGAGGTCTGAAAGATCCTCCAAATACATCGTACACAAGTACCGCGCTTTATCATGTGTGCCGATTTCACCAAAAAATAATTCTAATTCATTTAATGTTTTAAATCGACTTGCTTCTGGCAAAAATTGGCGTGTAGCGATGCGATATCCAAGTGTATAATTTTTATTTTGTAAAAAAAGAATAACACTGTCTATGGTTTCTTCGTAGGCCTTGCGTTGAAGAAGTATATTCTTCAATGCAGGTTTGAGTTCATAATTTCCAGCTTCAATGGCATCGAACAAATGGATTAATCCTTGTTTGTTGAATAGTGCAAGGACCATATCAAGCCCAGCATCCCCTTGACGACAAGGGATTTTTTTCTCATCCAAAAAGCCTTTGAGATAGGCCGTGGCTGGATAAGGCGTGTTGAGCTGTGTAAGCGGTGGTATGAGCAGTAATACGGAACTCAATGGCTTCAAATAGGGCTCGAAGATAAGCCTATTTTACTTCCACAAGCGGGTACAGTACGGGTCGGGAAGGAGCAGCATCATTTACGAATGGAGCCACTTGCAGCTCCAGCAGATAAAGGCCATCACTTATTGTATTTTTTACAAAAACAAACTCCGTGATGGTACATTGATGACGTGAGGCGTCTCCATTTTTCCAAAATGCCTTATGCGCAGCCAACTTGCCTTCATCATGTTCCCTGTCAACCGATGGTAAATCAACTAACAAATGCTGTATGTTACGCTCGGCCAAGTGCTTCAATGCCTCTGGTTCGAAATAAGGAAAATTAGTGTTGCTGTAATCTTTGAGCAACTTTTCTTCGGTGTTTGGAAGAGTCCTAATGACCAAGGCTTCAATTGCTGATGTTAGTTGTTGTTCGATTTGACTTTTGGTAATGATTCGATCTTCTCCCACTTGTTGAGGGGTTATCGTTAGGAGTTGTGCTGAGAAAAAGTATTTTGATAAAAGCGTTCCAACTGGACGTTGAACGTCAGCTACGTGTTCGTATGATTCGGTGTGGGTTCCGTGACCGTGCGGATTGAATTGAATATTTCTAAAGTTGACAGAGCCACCTTGTGCTATATCCCCAATGAACCCAGCCCCCTGTACGGGCCGAATGTTCATTCGGTCTACATACCAAGCGCGCGGTCCTTCTGGCGAAATAGGAATGCTGATATCTAGTGGAGCGTGCAGTTGAGCTTCAAGAATTTTGTTGTTATATTCAACTAAGACTTTCATAATTATATTTCTTCGGTGATAAAAAAATCGGAAGCAATTCGGTCGGCTCGAAAGAAGCCTTCTTCGGTAAGTCGAATGAGATGGGCAGTTGATTCCAGCCACCCCTGTTTTTGATATTGATTGATTTCTTCCTCAAATTGTTCTTGCACGTTGATTCCAAATCGAATTTGAATTTCTTCGGGTTGAATTCCCTTTGCCGTCCGCAATCCCGTCATAATTTTTTCATTATAAAAATCTTTTTGACTAAGAATTTCAAACTCCGCGGGGATTTTGTTTTGCTGAATTTCTCTTGTATAGACGGCGTTGTTGTTGATATTCCAACTTCTTTTATTTATGCCGTCAAAAGAATGGGCTGAGGGACCGAGGCCGACATAGGGTAGGCCTTTCCAATAGGAAGTGTTGTGTTTGGAATGACGATTGGGCTTGCCAAAATTCGATACTTCGTAATGCTCAAAGCCATTTTCGGAAAGAGCCTTTACTAAGAATTGATAATGCTCGTGTGCAGTCTTGTCTTCACTAGGTTGTAATTTTCCTGATTTTTCCCATTTACCGAAGACGGTTTTTTCTTCAATGGTCATACAATAGGCGCTGATGTGAGGCACTTCCAGAGCAATTGCGGAATCGAGGTTTTTGCGCCACCTGTCATTGGAAAGTCCGGGAATAGCATAAATGAGATCGATGGTAATATTATCAAAGCCTGCATCTTGAGATGCTTTGACCGAATATTCACCTTCGGCAGCACTGTGCGCACGATTCATAAGTTTTAGATCTTCTTCGAAAAAACTCTGAATCCCGATACTGAATCTGTTTACTGGAGTTTGACGAAGTTCACGAAGCTTTTGAATGGTCAGATCATCAGGATTGGCCTCAAGGGTTATCTCAATGTCTTTGGCAATTGAGGCGGATTGTTGCAGTGCATCAAAGATGCGCATCAACTCTTCGTAGCTCAATAAGCTCGGAGTGCCACCGCCGAAATAAATTGTTTGAATTTCTGGGGGAAAATCAGTTTCCTTTCGCAGTTCAATTTCTCTAATGATTGCGGCGACCATTTCCTCCTTGCGCTCGAGGCTCGTGGAGAAATGAAAGTCGCAATAATGACACGCTTTTCTACAGAAAGGGATATGAATATAAATGCCGGACACTGCTCAAAAATATTTAGCTTCGCAGCGTAAATTCAAAGTTATGATTCACGCCACAGTAAATAACGCCGCAACTTACGATATTCAAGCGGATAAATCTGGTTTCACTGGAGAAATCAATGGACAGGAGTTCCAAATTGATGCGCTACGCGATGGCAATAAGTTTCATATGCTTTGGAATGGACGTTCGTACAACGCTGAGATATTATCGATAGATATAGCAGCTAAGTCTTTTTTGATAAAAGTGGGTAAGACGGAATATCCTGTTGTGCTTAAGGATCGATTTGATGATTTGCTTAAGAGTCTAGGGATGGAAGGGGCAGGCACACCGAAGGTGTCTGAAGTCAAAGCGCCGATGCCGGGAATGGTTTTGAATATCATGGTGGAAGAAGGTCAGCAAGTGGAGAAAGATCAACCGCTCGTTATCCTTGAGGCTATGAAAATGGAAAATGTCATTAAAAGCCCAATTCAGGGTATAATTCGCAAAGTGGAAGTATCAAAGGGTGTGGCCGTGGAAAAGAACACGATTCTGATATCGTTTGTTAATTCTTAAAGGCAACATTCTAGCGCGCATATCGTTGAATTCTGGGTACGCTTCAAACATTGCAATGTTTATAAGAATTGGCGTATTTTACCCATGATTACTTAGGATTCCGATTTTTGCAAAACGATGAAGGTTAGACTAATCTTACTCTTATTCACATTTGGTGCGCTAAAGCTCAGTGCCCAATCATGCGGAGAGATTGCGGCAAATGTAATGTGCGCCGATGCAGCCCCTCTTAGCACCAGCATGATTGACGTTCCCGTTTCGCAGGGTTGTTTCAGCGCTTCAATGACGTATTACACCACTTTCACTACGGGTAGCGAAGCTGCAGGCTCTATTACAGTGCGCATGACCCCCGGAGACTGCGATGATTTTACCGGTCCGAATACCATTGGCTTCACGATTATCGAACTTCCGCCGGGAGCTGATGCTTGCGATCCTTCTACCTACGGTACTCAAAGCGATTGTTATTCTGATACCGAAGAATTTTCTGCTACCGTCAACAACCTCGCGGCTAATACAAATTATCTTTTATTGCTTGGCACAAATCATTTACCCGCTTTTGGCCCTTGTGAATTTGAGATAGTGGTTGGAGGAAGCGCGATAGACATTTCCACCACCGTCACTCCATTTCTAGTCTATTTAGGCGGTACAGCCGATTTGGTGGCCTCCAATGCTTCAGACTACACTTGGAGTCCAGCTATTTACTTAGACGACGTCAATTCTGCTACCCCCGTTTCCACTCCTGAGGTGACCACCGATTATACGGTCACTGGCACTATAGGAGAGTGTTCGGTGAGTGCACAAGCCACCGTAACCGTTGGTCCTCCGCTCGTTATTTACAATACCATTACACCTAATGGTGATGATATCAATGATACTTGGACAATCCTTGGAATCGAAAGGTTTGAAGCAAGTGTCGTTACAATTTACGATAGATGGGGGCAACAAGTCTTTAGAAGTACTGGCTATACTCAGGAATGGGATGGTACAAATCGAGGCAAACCGCTCCCCATGGCAGCGTATTATTATGTTATCGAACTCAACTCTTTTGAGGTGGAAATTCCGCCTATAACAGGGGTAATATCCATCGTAAAATGAGAAAGGTATTCTTTTTTTCCTTGAGCATTTTATTAGGTGCGATCTGCGCTAGGGCTCAACAATTGCCTCAATACACTTGGTTTACATATAACTATGTGCAATACAATCCTGCCGTGACGGGCGCCACCGAATGTCTGGAGTTGAAGATGGGCGCAAGGAGACAATGGAATACACTGGAGGGTGGACCAAGTACAGGCTTTGCAAGTATTCATGGAAAATTGAAAAAAAAGAAGTTCAACTTCCATGGTGCTGGAGCCACCATCGAAAATGATAGATTCGGTCCATTTGCTTATACAGGTTTGAACTTGAACTACGCATATCACATGAGAATGAGAAAAGGATATATGCTTAGCTCAGGAATCGGCGTAGGGTTTAAACAATATAGAATCAACTTTTCCGAAATGTTTCTCCGTCAACAGGATATTGATCCGGTCATCACTGCGGCCGCGAATGACTTTGTGTTTCCTGTCATTAATTTCGGTTTATGGCTCTACAAAAATGATCGATTTTATGGAATTTCTTTGCGCCAAGTGAACGGAGCATCTGTGGATGGTGTCAATGAAGGAAGGCTTCAAACACACTGGACATTTGCGTATGGAAGGGCGAGCAAATTGACAGATGATCTTCTATTTAAGCCGGCCTTTCTTCTCAATTATGTCGCTCAATCTAGACCATCCATTGAAGCGCAGGCTTTGTTGAGCTATAAAGAAAAAGTTGCTTTCGGTTTGGCCGGACGCACAGGTTCAGGATTGTCGGCACTTATTAAGGTGGACTTTCTCGGATTCCTCACCGCGGCATATGCCTATGACCTGACCCTATCGAAAATGAGATTCGAGGGCGGACCAACACATGAAATAATTCTCGGTATCCGCGCTTGCGGAGGAGATAGTGAATCTCATACGCGCTGCGCTGCTTACGATTAATCAAATGAACCTAGAATTTGTAAGAGAATATTGTCTTTCAAAAAAAGGTGTCACCGAAGATATGCCGTTCGATGACGAGGTGCTGGTATTCCGAATAGGCGGAAAAATATTTGCCCTCTGCGATATCTCCCAATTCGAAAGCATCAACCTCAAATGCGATCCCGAGCGAGCAATCGAATTACGCGAACAATTCAACGGAATCACTCCGGGCTATCATATGAACAAGAAACATTGGAACACAGTGGCCTCCAGAGGTGATGTGCCCGATAATTTATTCCTCGAACTTATTGATCATAGCTATACCCTCGTTTTTCAATCGTTGACAAAAAAACAAAGAGACGAATTGGTATAATTGGTTGATTTCTTTGGTTAATAAGTCTTCAGGAAGGGGTGAATTCCTAGAAAAAACCTTTTTAATTTCACATCATGAACGATCAGGTAAAATTCAAGCGCATACAAGAACTGGCTACCACAGTACTTGCAGGTATTGACGAGTTGAATCTCGGGAATCTCTCGATTGATCAACTTGAAATTCTAACTGACAATAGTCGTGAGTTGTTTGAAAGACTCGTCGTACTGCGTCATAAAGCGTACGATCAAAAAGTAAAAGGAACTGAATCTGCCCCTGCAGAGAAGCCCGAGGAAGTGGCAAATAGCTTTAGCATTCCCTTCAAAATTGAAACGCCTGTAGCGCCGAATCAAGTAAGCCTTATCGATGCTATCGAGGAGGTTACCAAACAAGAAGAAATAATTGCCAAGGTGGAGCTTCCAATCGAAAGAGAAACGCCACCTGTAGAAAAGATAACTCCCCCAATGCCCTCTGTGAATACAGCAAATGCTGTAGCGGCGGAATCATTGAACGATAGATTGAGCAAGGCTGTTGGTGCTGTTAATACGCTCGCGCAAAAATTGGAACATACCCCCATTCCTGATCTCAAGCGAGCTATTACGCTCAATCAACGTTTTCAATTCTCCAAAGAACTATTCAAAGGAAATAATCAAGATTATGAGGTGGCCATTGACAAGCTCAACTCTATCAATCGCGATGAAGCTTTAAATCATTTGGAGCAATTGAGATCAAAATATTCATGGAATAATGAATCACAAGTGACGCTCGACTTCATCGATTTGATTGAGCGTCGTCATCAACAGTAAGCGTGAGTACACTCTACGTCGTTCCTACTCCCATAGGCAATCTAGAGGATATCACCTTTAGAGCATTGCGGATTCTTAAAGAATGTGATTTCATTATTGCAGAGGACACACGCGAAACGCGAAAACTCCTTCAGCATTTTAGCATTGACAAACCTCTTGTTAGCTACCATCTCAATAATGAGCATCAAGTGGTAAAATCGTTGACAGAAAAAATTCAGAATGCCGATACTGTTGCGCTTGTTTCAGATGCGGGCACCCCAGCCATCAGTGATCCTGGTTTTTTATTAGTGCGTGAGTGCATCGCAAGTGGAGTAGATGTATTGACGTTGCCGGGGCCCACAGCGTTTGTGCCAGCTCTAGTTCAATCAGGGCTGCCTTGCGAGAAATTCGTCTATGAGGGATTTTTACCACATAAAAAAGGTCGAGAAACGCGATTTAAAGCCATAGCAAGCGAAGAGAGAACAACAGTACTCTACGAAAGTCCGCATAGACTCATCAAGGCGCTCGAACAAATCGTCGCCATTTGCGGCCCGGAAAGACAGATTTCAGTCAGCAGAGAAATATCTAAAAAATTTGAGGAAACAGTGAGAGGAACAGCTCAACAAGTGCTTGAACATTTTCAAAAGAATGAGCCTCGTGGAGAATTTGTCATGGTAATCGCGGGGAAAGATTAATTCTCACCGTCTTCGCATCGACAAGGCGCTGACATGATAATTCGTGCCTTGGGAAGAATATTGCGCAAACGCGTTTGAGTATCAATGTTCATCTGATTATTAAGCAAATCTAAAATCTCCAAATTCTCTAATAAACCTAGTGAGTTGGGATAGTAGTTTATTGGATTGTCCCACAAAATCAATAATCGAAGGTTTTTCAATCGATCAACCTCTTCAGGGATACGCTCGATGAAATTGTCCGCAAGATCCAGCGTCTCCAAATTGCTCAATCCCAACAGTGAATTTGGAATTACAACAATTTCATTATGTTGCATGCTCAGCTTCTTGAGGTTTTTCAATGAAAGGATTTGATCAGGAATGACCGTGATTTTATTCTTGTCAAGTCTTAATTCTTCGAGGTTTTTGAATTGAAATACTTCTTGAGGGAAATCGGTCAGTTTCTTTTTGGATAAATCAAGAACAAAGACAGAATCGGGCTGTAATAGGGCTGTTTCAAGGCTTCTAAACACCTTGTGAGGAGGTGCTCCCACCTCTTGTGCCCAATAGGAAGGGACGAGAAAAAGAAAACTCAAAAAAAGTATTAGTCGATTCATAAACGCATCTTCACATTTTGGATGTCAACGGAAATTTGAGCTTTTAGTGCATCAATTGAGCCAAATTTTTTCTCGTCACGAACTTTATATAAAAATGATACCTCTATTTTTTCATCATAAATCAAGTTATCGAAATCAAAAAGATGCGCTTCCAAATGACGCTTCGTCCCTGCATCCACCGTTGGTCGCACTCCGATATTCATTATCCCAAAGTATTGCTTTCCGTGAACTTGAGCTTTGATTGCATAAACTCCGTTTCCTGGAATGAGTTTGTAGGGATAGTCAACATGAATATTGGCTGTGGGAAAGCCGATTGTTCGGCCCATGGCGGCTCCATGGATTACAGTTCCTTTTATGGTGTAATTATAACCGAGGTATGCATTGGCAGTTTCAATGTCCCCATTTAAGAGGCATTGGCGAATTTTAGTAGAGGATACATTTACGGCGTCGATTTCCTTTGCGGGTATTTCTGTGGCTGTGAAGCCAAGCATTTCAGCCCACTCTGTGAGGGTTGAGAAATCGCCTTCACGATTTCTGCCAAATCGATGGTCATAACCCACAATAACCTCAGCAGCATTTAACCCAGTGACCAATAGATTTCGGACATAGTCATATGCGGAAATACGGCTGAATTCTTCGCTAAAGGGATAAACCATCAGATGTTGAACGCCTGATTCTTTGAGTTTTTCGGCCTTTTCTTCAGGTGTGGTCAATAGTTGTAGGCCATGATCCTCTCGATGGAGTATCATTCTTGGATGGGGATAAAAGGTCAGGATAACACTCTCGGCTCCTTGTCTAAGGGCCGCTTCTTTCAATCGATCAATGATCGTTTGATGGCCAATGTGCACTCCATCAAAGGTGCCAATGGTGACAACAGTTTTTTTGTTTTTGAATCGATTAAAATCAGTGTGTATTTCCACGAATGAGGCCTCTCTTTTGGAGCAAAGTTAGGGAGCAACGATACTAAAAAAAAATCCCCTCCACCGTCAGGGGAGGGGACCTTGAGTGTTAGAAGCAGATGCTTATTTAGAAACAACTAGCTTTTCGCGAGCAATCATTGCTCCATCAGCCACAATACCTATTACATAAGTACCCGCAGCGATTTCGCTAATGTTCACATTGAAGTTTGTATTACCCGCTGGGTAGTTACCCATATTGTTAAACGTTACAAGCTTGCCGTTGATGTCACGAATCTCATAAGCAACATTGCTAGCATTCTGTAAGTCAACATTCACACGAATTTCATTTACAGCTGGATTTGGGAATACATCCAAAGCAGCGCTATTTTCTATTTCATCGACATTGATCGAGCGCTCTGAAAGAATCGCACGAATTGCTGGAGTGAAAGTATTTCTACCAAACCATGTCAATTGTTGGTTAGAGTTGAATGACCAACGAAGTGTAGAGTTATCAGAATCACTGTTTGGCTGAGCAGCTACCGTAAGTTCTAATAGTGAGTTGTCTTCCACCTGAACCGCTGCTGTATAGAAGTCTTCAGTACCAGCTACTGGGGTGAATGGAGTTTCAAATGGTAAATATATAGGACCATTATCAACCCATACGTCCGCCATAGAATAGTATCCGAAGGCTTCGTTTGAGAAGTTTTGTCCTTGTGTTGTGCTTTGATCGTTGTAGAATGCCACGAGGAAGTTCACACCTGGGGCCGTATTCGGACCAAATTCAACTGTCATACCGTATACGGTAGATCCTTCGTTCGGGAAGTGGAAATAATTCGCAACACCAAATGGAATGAATTGATCAGGATTGTCTGGATCTGTCTGGCCTCTCAACTCACCTGTTGCTAGTCCAGTGCCGTGGTGGCCGTACTCATCAGCGGTGTACTCGATGCGACGAATTCCTACGTTGTTGTCTGGAGAATCTTCTACCTGATCACTTGCGATAGTCGCACGCACAACATAGTTGCCGGCTTCTGTTGGTACCCATCCTGTTTGAATAAAGATGGTATCTAAAATTGGGGCAGGACAAACAATTTCGTTTGCAGGAGCTACCATATCGAAAGCAGGGAAATTTGCTGTAGCGAGAACGTTTGTCTCACTTTCATCAAGAATTTCAACTGTAATTTGACAGTTGGTTTGGTCTTGTCTTCCGCTGTTGCGGTAGATTACACCAGCCAAAAGACCTCCATTAGCCGAAGTTATTGCTTGCTCAAGTGGTGTAACGGTGTATTCAAACAAATTGAAAATATCACCATTAGTAACCTGGGTAATTTCGAGGTCATTTTCATTTGTCGTTTCGTAGATGCAGATATCATCCAATCCCCAGAAGTAGTGGCTATATGCTGCTGCTACTGCACTGTTGTAAGCCCATCTTACATATACGCTTGGTTGGTTTGCAGCAACGCAAGAGATATCGATGGTAGTAAGCAAAGGGTTTGCAGAGATTGCGTTTGCACCAGTAATCAAAGTACCAGTGGCGCTGAATGTAGTCCATGAGAGCTGACCATCTACAGAAACCTCCACTGTGAGGGGAGAAAGTTGAGCGCAGCAATAACGGAAATATTGGTTAAATTCAACTTTCACGTTTTCCAAGTCACTCATGTTGAGCTCTGGTGAGGTGAGCCAACCGGTCATGTTTTCTACTGGGTTGTTTGCTGTGATAGCGCCTCCTTGAGCAAGGTCACAATCAAAAATTACCCATCCGTTAGCGGCAGAAGGAGATGCCATAGCAGCTAGATTGCTAGAGTAAAATCCAGCAGGGCTGTCGGCAGTTGCCATTCCCCAGACACTCGCATTGAGTCCTCCAGGTGTCCAAGCTCCAAATGCAGTAGAGCCAGCTAATCCGTTTGAGAAATCCTCACAAAAGAATTCACTTCCTCTGTTTGATCTTTCTGTAGTCCTTCTTGGACCTTGGTTTGCGAAGAAAACTTCATCCTCAGTTGCTGGTCTCACAGCTTCTTGAGCGAATGAAGGAATAGTGAGCGCAAGTGCTCCTAGAATTGTAAAAAATTTTTTCATCCGATGTGGTTATTAAGGTGAGCCGAAAATACAGCATATTCCTCAAAAACCCTACAACAACTCCATCTTCTTTTTCAATTCTTCTATTTCTCGCTCTGTTGCCTTGATTTTTTTCTCAATCTCCTTACGCATAGCCTCGGCACCTTTGCCAGTGAAGAAGCCCATGTTGTTTTCGTACTGTTTGATTTGAGCATTGAGTTTATCAAGCTTATCACGCAAGAAATTCTTTTCTTTCTTCACGGCCTGATCGCCGTTTCCTGTAGACTTGATGGATTCAACGCGATTTCTAAAGGCGCTCATTTCACGCTCTTCACGCTCCGCATTGATTTGACCATATTTTTTATCAAGGGCAGCATTGTAGCGATCCATCACGGATTTGATATGATCCTTAGGAACATAACCCACAGCATGCCAACGCTCACTAAATGATTTGAGCCATGCGAGGTCATTGCCTTTATTACCCGAGAGTTCGGTTGATTCGATTTCCTCGAGCAATGCTATCTTTTGCTTTAGATTTTCGTCTTGTTGGTTGACAATCCCGCTGTAATGTTCTTTTTTTCTTGAAAAGAAAACATCACATGCAGAGCGGAAACGCTGCCATAGCTTCTGTTCATCTCTTGGATCGGCGCTGCTCACTGCTTTCCATTGCTCTTGCAATTTTTTCAACGAGTCTGTCGCGTTTTTCCAATCATCACTCTCTTGCAATTCTTTTGCTTTTGCAATCAGCGCCTCTTTTTTGTCTCTATTATCTTTATAAGCATTACGCTTCTGATCTAATTGCTCTTTACGCTTGGAGAAAAATAAATCACAAAGCCCTCTGAACTCTTGCCAGATTTCTTCGTTGTCTTTTTTCTTCGCCCACCCGATCGATTTCCATTCTTCTTGAATCTTCAACACCTCATCCGTCCAACGATTCCAAGTGCTAGCGTTGGTGATTTCCATTTGAAGAATCTCACGCATTTTTTCAACTAGAGCCTTTTTCTTAGCTAAGTTCTCTTCACTGTTGGCGTGTAGCGCATCATAATGGGCCTGAATTCTATTTTGTGACTCGCGAAGAATTCCAAAGAAGGTATCGCCCAATTCCTTGTATGTTTCTCTCGGAGAAGGACCGATATTCAACCATTCACGTTGGAATTTTTTTACCAAAACTTCCAATTCGTTTACAGCCGTAATCGATTCAAGCGACTTTACTTCTTGAATCAACTCTTCTTTTTTCTTCTGATTAATCTTCAAGTCATGGTCTTGAAGACTTTTGTAGATATTGATATTATAGAAAAAGCTGTGATTGAGCTTTTGCCAATTATCCTGTAATTCATGGTATTTGTCACCAGGCACATCACCGATGCTATCCCACTTTTCCTTTAATGCCTTGTGAGTGCTAAATGCCTTACCGATGTTTTCTTCATCTGTAATAAGCTTTTGGAATTCTGCTAGAATTGCAGATTTCTCTTCATAATTCTTTTGTCGCTCGGCTGCTAATTTTTTGCCGTGCTCCTCAATACGATCTTCGTATTGCTTTAGAAGTTCTTGAAACTTACCTTCCAGTTCGTGTGGAATGTACACGAACTCCGGTTTTTCAGTTCCCTCTTCCGCGGGTAGCGCATTATAGGCTTCCAGCTGTAATTGTTTTTCTTTAGCAGATTCGGCTTTCCAATCGTTTCGGATCTCCTTCACCGCCTCACGAATGCTCATAATCTCTTCTGTTTGCAGCAATTCGTGCAGTTTGTCAATCAATGTAGTCTTCATCAGAACGTGTTTTTACAATGGTCTTGTGACCTTTGTACAGGACAAAAGTAATAAAAGGTTATTTAAATTAATCTTTTCAATAATGTTTCTACCATTTAGGCCGATAGTACTTTTTTTACAATAGCACTATCAAAACCACGCGAGAGAAGGTACCGCATCACTTTTTGCTCTTTTTGCCAGTTTTGGAGTCCTTTTCCAGACTCTCTCTCGAGGCGCTTTTGAGCAATTTCTTTCACGGTCTGTTCGTACGCTTGGGGGTCTATACGTTTGAGGGCGTCTCTAATGTTACGTTCGCTAACACCTTTGGCTTTTAGCGCCTGCTCAATTTTCATTATTCCCCATTTATTAAATCGAAATTTATCGTTGGCAAAGGCCTCTGCATAGCGGGTTTCGTTTAATAAATCCTCCTCAATAAGAATGGAAATTATTTTTTCTCGATCTCCTGAAAACAATCCCCATTGCACCAATTTGGAGCGCACATCCCTGTGCGCACGCTCGGCTTTATCGCAATAGGCGCGAGCCTTCATCAAGCACATTTCATATGAATACTTCTGCACGATCCTCTCCACGAACTAGGTGAATTATTTTATCTCAAATATTTTAATGAATATAGCATAAAGCGTTAGCACTATGACTGGAGTCACAAAGAATAAGCCTAAACCACATGTAAGTAGGGTCACTATTACTGCTCCTAAACCCATTACAATAAGAGTTCCGAGGAACAACCAGAAATTTTTTGCGATCACTTTCCTAGATGCTTCCATGGCATCCCAAAATTCTAATTTGTGAAAAATCAAAATACAGTTGGCCAATGTGTACGAAATAGCCAGCCAAATACCTGGAATTATACAAAAAAGAGTTCCCACTAAAACCAGAATTCCAGACACCAACGAGAGCAAGAAAAGTTGTAAAAAAGGCCCTTTGAAGCCATCAAAGAAGTTATTGAATGTATATGCCTCTCCTTTGCGGATTTTATCGGCTACAAAGAAATAACCTACAGTGAGCGCAGGACTAATGACCATTGATGCAAGTCCACCGACTATTGGAATGATACCTAAGCCAAAATTAATGGCGAGCACCACCAGCGTGAAGAGTACGTAATTTCCAATGTCTTTCTTAAACAGCTCAATGCCGTCCCCAATGGTCTCGAATACCTCAAAATTGTATCCTTCATGGATCACTTGTTCTGGACTTTTAAATTCTCCTTGATTGTTCTCGGGTTGGTCTAATACTATCATATTTGGTTTTATTAAGAATTTACGAAAATATAGAAATAGTGCTTGTTGTCGTACATTCGCGGCTCGATAACAAAATTTCAGCAAAGATGACCGTCACAATAGATGCAGTCAATGGGCTGAATGAGCGCACAGATGCGCTCAGGAGGTACCTTTGACGTCGATACGAAGCTAATTCAAATCGCCGAAGACGAAAAACACACCCAAGACCCTGGTTTTTGGGACGATCCCAAGAAAGCTGAGCTTATTATGAAACAAATCCGCAACAAGAAGTTGTGGACAGATGCATATAAAGAATGTCGCTCCGCTGTTGACGACCTCACTGTACTATATGATTTTTTCAAAGAAGGCGCTGCTTCTGAAGAGGAATTGCAAGCACAATTTTCTTTCACAGAAAAGAAAATTGAGGACTTGGAATTCAAAAACATGCTCAGCGCCGAAGAAGACGGTCTGAGCGCCGTGCTCCAAATCACTGCCGGCGCTGGTGGAACCGAAAGCTGTGACTGGGCAGGCATGCTCATGCGTATGTACCTCATGTGGGGTGAAAAGAGCGGCTACACCATCAAAGAACTCGATCTCCAAGAAGGCGATGTAGCGGGCGTAAAACAATGCACCCTTGAATTTTCCGGAGAATTTGCTTTTGGTATGCTCAAAGGTGAAAATGGAGTGCATCGCCTCGTGCGCATCTCCCCATTCGATAGCAACGCGCGAAGACACACCAGCTTTGTGTCAGTATACGTTTATCCACTCGTGGATGATACCATCGAAATTGACATCAACCCAGCAGACATCACTTGGGATACTTTCCGAAGTGGCGGTGCAGGCGGTCAAAACGTAAACAAGGTTGAAACAGGTGTACGCTTGCGTCACAAACCTTCTGGTATCGTTATCGATAACACTGAAACCCGCTCCCAGCTTCAAAACAAAGAGAAGGCAATACAATTGCTAAAGTCTCAATTGTATGAAATGGAACTCGCAAAACGCAATGCTGCGCGCGATGAAATTGAAGCAGGCAAAAAGAAAATCGAATGGGGTTCTCAAATAAGAAACTACGTGATGCAGCCTTATAAACTCGTGAAAGATGTCAGAACAGGCCATGAAACAAGCGATGTAGATGGCGTGATGAATGGTGAAATAGACGAGTTCTTGAAGGCTTATCTAATGGGTCAAGGAAAAGCAACAATCGTATAAAAAATAATTTCAATAAGAAAATGGAATACCGCATAGAGAAAGACACCATGGGCGAAGTGAAGGTCCCCGCAAATGTTTACTGGGGTGCCCAAACAGAACGCTCTCGCAACAATTTTAAAATTGGTCCTGAGGCTTCAATGCCCAAAGAAATCATTCGCGCTTTTGCAATTCTAAAAAAGGCAGCAGCTCACGCCAACCACGATTTAGGGGTGTTGCCAGCAGAAAAACGCGATGCAATTTCAATGGTTTGCGACGAAATCCTTGCGGGAAAACTAGACGATCAATTTCCGCTCGTGATCTGGCAAACAGGCTCAGGAACACAGAGCAATATGAACCTCAATGAGGTAATTTCAAATAGAGCTCATGTATTGTTGGGTAATAAACTAGGCGAGGGAACTCCATTGCTCAACCCCAATGATGACGTGAATAAATCACAGTCTTCAAATGATACATATCCTACGGCGATGCACATCGCTGCATATAAATCAGTAGTGGAAATCACCATTCCTGGCGTGGAAAAATTGCGCAATACACTCCACAAAAAATCGCAGGAGTTTATGAACGTGGTGAAAATTGGACGCACGCACCTTATGGACGCAACGCCCATTACTCTTGGACAAGAGTTGAGCGGATATGTGGCACAACTAGACCACGGCGTGCGTGCGCTCAAAAACACGCTACCACATTTGAAAGAACTGGCTCTTGGTGGCACGGCAGTAGGTACTGGTATCAATACTCCAAAGGGATATTCAGAGCTGGTGGCTTCGAAAATAGCAGAGTTCAGCGGACTTCCTTTTGTGACGGCTCCAAACAAATTTGAAGCTCTTGCTGCGCACGATGGTATCGTAGAGTCTCATGGAGCATTAAAGCAATTGGCGGTTTCGCTTAATAAAATTGCCAACGACATTCGTATGATGGCTAGTGGTCCACGTAGCGGTATCGGTGAGATTTTCATTCCTGAAAATGAGCCAGGTTCTTCTATCATGCCAGGAAAAGTAAACCCCACACAATGCGAAGCGCTTACTATGGTGTGCGCGCAAGTAATGGGAAATGATGTGGCAATTACCGTTGGTGGCACTCAAGGCCATTATGAACTCAACGTCTTCAAACCAATGATGGCAAACAACTTCTTACAGAGCGCCCGCCTATTAGGCGATGCGTGCGTATCGTTCGATGAACATTGCGCGGTAGGAATTGAACCGAATTATGGTAGAATTGATGAGTTGGTAAACAATTCATTGATGTTGGTGACTTCGCTCAACACGAAAATCGGTTATTATAAAGCGGCCGAGATCGCGAAGACGGCACACAAAAATGGAACGACACTTAAAGAAGAGGCCGTTCGTCTGGGTTATGTAACCGCCGAAGAATACGACCAAATCGTGGTTCCAAAGAACATGGTTGGAATGTAAGACAACAATAGGCTTTTTATTTTTTAATAAATAGGCAAAATAAGGCTCGCTATATCGGCGAGCCTTTTGTTTGTTTACTAGGAAAAACCTACATTTGCGCAACTTCCCGAGGGAAGGACTAATTATACCTAAATGAGCAATACACAAACTCAAGTGAAGGAACTAAAGGTGTCGAAAATGGCCGAAAACCTAATCGGCTCTGAGATCATCAAATTGGCTGGAGAAATCCGCGAATTAATTGCGAAAGGTCAACGCATTTACAATTTCACCATAGGTGACTTTGATCCAAAAGTTTTTCCTATTCCCGCCGAGCTCAAAGAAGAAATCATAAAGGCATACCAACAGGACGAAACAAACTATCCTCCTGCTGACGGTATGCTTGACTTGAGAAAGGTAGTGGCTCGTCAAATTAAAGACTGGCAAGGTTTGGAATATGGAGATAATGAAATCCTTATTGCTGGTGGTGCCCGCCCTATTATCTACGCCATCTATCAAGCACTCGTAGATCCAAATGAAACTGTTTTGTTCCCAGTGCCTAGCTGGAACAACAACCATTACACGCATCTCTCGCATGCGCAGCAAGCATTCATCGAAACAACGCCTGAAAACAATTTCATGCCGACAGTTGATGAATTGAAACCACATATTTCAAAGGCGACATTGTTGGCGCTTTGCTCACCACTCAATCCGACGGGAACTGTTTTTTCAAAAGCACAATTGGAAGCAATCTGCGATTTGGTAATTGAGGAGAATGCGCGTCGCACGGCAGATCAAAAGCCTTTGTACATCATGTACGATCAAATCTACTGGACACTTACCTACGGTGACACTGTTCACTTTGATCCAGTGAACTTGCGCCCCGAATTGCGCGACTACACCATTTTTGTTGATGGTATCAGCAAATCAATGGCAGCTACCGGAGTGCGCGTCGGCTGGGCATTTGGTCCAAAGAAGATCATTGACAAAATGAAGTCAATCCTTGGCCACGTTGGGGCATGGTCTCCAAAGGCCGAACAAGTTGCTTCTGCACGATACCTTGCTAATGACAACCAAGTACAAACTTTTTTAAATAGCTTTAAAGATCAACTAGAACAGCGCCTGCGTGGATTCTACAACGGCATTCAAACTCTTAAAGGAGAAGGATTCTCTGTTGATGCTATTGCTCCAATGGCGGCCATTTATTTGACCGTTAAGTTTGATTTGAAAGGAAAGAAAACTGCCGATGGTGTAGTGCTCGATTCTACTGAAAAGGTAACCTCATATCTCTTGTCAGAAGCTAAGTTGGCTGTTGTGCCTTTCTACGCTTTCGGAGCTGATAAATCGAGCCCTTGGTATCGCCTTTCTGTTGGCACCGCCACCATGGTCGATGTCACTGAGGCCATCGAAAGCCTACGCAACGCTCTTTCTAAATTATCATAATTGAATCTCCATCGCTACGATGAACAATAAGAATTACTGTGTTATTATGGCCGGAGGAATCGGTTCACGATTCTGGCCAATGAGCAAAACTGCTTTTCCAAAACAGTTTCACGACATCTTGGGTGTGGGCCGTACGCTCATTCAAATGACCTACGACCGTTTTTTACCAATAGTACCCAAAGAAAATATTCTTATTGTCACCAATGAGCGATACAAAGATTTGGTATTAAAGCAACTTCCTGATTTAAAACCAGAGCAAGTATTGTGCGAACCGTATATGCGCAATACTGCGCCATGTGTGGCTTACGCGGCGTTTAAGATTGCAGAACAAGAACCTGATGCGAACATCATGGTCGCACCCAGCGATCATTTGATTTTGAAAAATGAAGAATTCCTCCGTGTGATGGAAGTAAGCATTCGTCAGGCAAATGAAAGCGGAAACCTAGTTACTCTCGGTATCAAGCCAACGCGCCCTGATACTGGATATGGATACATTCAGTGGGCTGACGTTCCCGGTGCTTTTGATGCGCGCGTAAAAAAGGCGAAGACATTCACCGAAAAACCCGACCTCGAACTCGCGAAAGACTTCTTGGAAAGCGGAGACTTCTACTGGAACTCTGGCATTTTCATTTGGACTTTGCCTACCATTCTCAATGCATTTCAAAAGCATTTACCTGAAATGTTCAAAGCATTTTCTGAAGGTGCAGGTTTGTACAATTCAGAAGAGGAAGCAACATTCATCGAAAAGACTTATAGTTCGTGTGACAATATCTCCATCGACTACGGCATCATGGAGAAAGCTAAAAATGTAAATGTTATTCTCAGTGATTTCGGTTGGAGCGACCTTGGAACATGGGGCTCCTTGCATACTCATCTAGCACAAGATGATCGTTCGAATGGTGTAGTTGGAAAAAATGTAATGCTATACAATTGTGCTGACAACGTTGTGAACGTACCCAACGAGAAGCTCGTGGTGCTGCACGGTTTGAACGGTTATATCGTGGTTGACTCAGGTGATACTTTGCTCGTTTGTAAAAAAGAAGATGAGCAAAAGATCAAGCAATTTGTCAATGACATCCGCGTGCAAAAAGGCGAAGCGTACGTCTAGAATTACTGTTCTATTTCAAAAAGAAAATCATTGTATGGAAAACGCGTGATGTGTATCTCGCGGACGCGTTCGTACAATAGATCACGGAACTGTTCCATATTACTTTTCTCAATGGCAGAAATGAAAATCACATCATGATCAGGAATTTTTGCCATCCATGATTTTTTCAATTCATCTAAAGAATAATTTTCACGCGTCATCGGAGAAAGGTCATCCTCATCTTTTTCGACGTGTTTATATGCATCAATTTTATTAAAAACTATAATGGAAGGTTTGTCGCCGCTGCCAATTTCTTGCAACGTCGAATTCACCACATTAAAATGATCTTCAAATTGTGGATGCGAAATATCGACAACATGCACGAGCAAGTCGGCTTCGCGCGTTTCATCCAAAGTAGATTTGAAACTCTCAATGAGCTGGTGCGGCAACTTGCGAATGAAGCCCACAGTATCTGAAAGCAAGAAAGGCAAGTTTTTCAAAACTACTTTTCTCACAGTAGTGTCAAGCGTCGCGAATAATTTGTTTTCCGCAAATACATCTGATTTTGACAGCACATTCATCAGTGTGCTTTTACCCACGTTGGTATATCCCACCAAGGCTACGCGCACCATTGCGCCGCGATTGCTGCGCTGAATGCTTTTCTGCTTGTCTATTTCTTTTAGATCTTCTTTAAGTTTTGCGATTCTATCACGAACTATTCTTCGGTCGGTTTCAATTTCTTGTTCACCAGGACCACGCATACCAATTCCTCCGCGTTGTTTTTCCAAGTGCGTCCACATTCGCGTGAGGCGAGGAAGCATGTATTGATATTGCGCTAATTCTACTTGCGTTTTTGAGTGGGCAGTGCGAGCACGACTAGCGAAAATGTCAAGAATGAGATTGTTGCGGTCGAGAATTTTGACGCCCTTTTCCTTAAATTCTTTTTCGAGATTTCGAATTTGGGAAGGTGCCAATTCATCATCGAAGATGATCATGTCAGGCTTGTACTCATCTACGTAAGCCTTGATTTCATTGAGCTTTCCGCTACCTACGAAAGTACGTGAGTCGGGGTGGTCAAGATTCTGTGTGAATCTTTTTAAACAAACAGCGTTCGCCGTGAGTGCCAAGAATGCTAATTCATCCAAGTACTCATCCAATAAATCGCGTGACTGTTGTTTGGTAACAATACCTACCAATATGCAGGTTTCCTGCTTCTTGGCAGTATCTATCATTTTTGATTTCAAATCCTACTTCCTTAATTTCATTGCATAATCCGCCACAGCATCTATTTCTTCTTTACTGAGAATATCCCTTTGCGGCGGCATATTATTTTTTCCATTTGTTATAATGGCAACTACTTCTTCTTTTGATAGCTTACTGATGGTAAGATCAGGAGAACCCGATGCCATGAGCTTGCCATCTCTGCCGTGACAAATACCGCATTTGCGGTTATATGTCTTTTCTACATCAAACGTTTCTGCACTTGAGGTGCTGCTTGAGCCCTGCTCTTTGTTAGAAGAACCGCACGCAAAGAGCAGAACGATTGCTATGATGGATAAAAATATTTTTTTCATAGGAAAAATTAAAACCAGCCTACTCCAAGTGCTTTTGCAGCTTCTCTCCATGGCCATGGAATAGATAGCATAATAAGAATAAATCCGATGGTATAGTAAACGAAAATGAAACGATGCTTTGCCCATTTTTCTGAGGCGCGCTTAGCTCTTGAATATCCTACTGTTACAAATACCGCAGCGAGCACCATTCCTGCAAAGTGTTCCACCACCCAAAAGCGACTTACGCTATCTTTCATCACATCACCTTCTTTGATAAATTGACCCACATGGTCGCCAAAGAAATAGAGCGCAAGACCGATAAGGATTTGCGTGTGTAATGTGGCAAGTGTAAATAACGCGAGCTTCTTATCCGTTGCATTAAAAGAGCGGTACATACGAAGCAGACTATCAACGATGGTTGCTACCAATAAGATAAGAAGTACCCAGCGAAGGGCAGAGTGGAGATGTATAAGTCCTGTGATCATAATAGAGGGTATTTATTGGGTTCCAAAGGTAATCAAGGATGGCCTTAGTTGGCGCTGATGTCGGGCATCGACGTTTGGTACTCGTGAACGATTTCCAATACTGTGCGAAAGGCTTCAAACTTACCGCCATAGCGCTTGGTATGATCGGCCTGTAGGGCAGGAGCACATTCTTTTTGATACTGCTCATAATCAGCTATACTCCGCGCCACGTATTGGATAGCGTACGTAAGGCCGCCCTCTTCGAAGGCATGAACACGACAAATACGATTTTCGAGGAAAAAACCTGTGCGCATCACGTCAGGTATATGAACGGATTTCATCCATTCCAACCATTCTTGCTCGATTTCGGCGTCAATGCTGACGGTGACGTTGTATAATATTTTATTCATCTTCTGGCTTGATAAAGACCGCTGAGCAGCGCTCATTGTTCAATACTATGGATATCGTGTACTTGCCACTTTCCATGTCCGTCAAAGGTAAGAGCGTTTGGTGAAATCCAGGCTCCACGCCACTATCTATAAATTCTTTGATGGTGATGCCCTGATCATTATGAATGCGGATAATCAAGTCGCCGTAGTGCTTATTGCTGTAGCGCACGAACATCTTATTGCCTACAGGCTCCATTTCGTCGCTGAAAAGGCATAGTGTGGTATCTACTTCACCAGCGAGTACCGTAAGATGGGTTATTGTAAAAAGCACTAAAAGTACACGTTTCATAGATGCAAGGTAGGCGCCTATCTTCACGACTATAAGCGTCGGAAAAAGCTTTTTCAACAACGGGTCGTTACCTAATAGCGTCGGTTGAAGCTGCGCAATCGGCATTTCAAAAAATTGGCATCAATCAGTGCCTTCTCCGCTTGTAGCTTTGCAGAAAATTAGATTTTTGAGCATGAAAGTTTTTGGTAAAAATCCGGGAAAAGAAGAGCAGCCACTTTACGCTAGGTCGGATCGATACGAGAATGGCTTTTTTACCAATCTTTCTGAAACGAGAATGATGGGTGAGGAGGCGAGTTTTATCAATTTCACCAAAGGCATTTTGGGTCGCTCACCCTACTTAAAACCCAGTGGCCTCATTCCTTCCTCAAAATCCGAAATCACTACTGGATTATCAAATCTGCCCGTCATTACATGGTTTGGTCATAGCAGCTACCATATAGCTATAGAGAATAAAAATATTTTGGTAGATCCTGTTTTTAGCGGCGGAGCTTCTCCCGTCAAAGGTTTTGTAAAAGCTTTCAAAGGCGCAGATGTCTATATCGTTGCGGATATGCCCCCGATCGACTTGCTCATTCTCACCCACGACCATTATGACCATTTGGATTATAAAACTATTGTGGCTTTGAGATCGAGGGTGTCAGCCGTTGTTTGTAGCCTTGGCGTAAAGTCGCACTTGGTCTATTGGGGCTTCAACCCTCAAGTCATCACAGAGCTTGATTGGTGGGAATCGCATGAATTTTCTAACATGAAAATTACGGCTACTCCTGCACGCCACTTCTCGGGCCGTGGGGTTCAAAGAGCGCGCACATTCTGGAGTTCTTTTGTTTTAGAATCCCGAGACCATCGTCTTTTTCTAGGAGGTGACTCTGGATATGATGACTTTTTTAAAGTGATTGGAGAAAAATTCAATGGCTTCGATATCGCCCTTCTCGAATGTGGACAATACAATAAAATGTGGCCTTACATTCACATGCAGCCTCAACAAACCGTTCAGGCTGCATCGGATTTAAAGGCTAAAGTGCTCATGCCGGTGCACTATGCAAAGTTCGCTTTGGCTTTCCATGCTTGGAATGAACCACCAATGCGCGTCACAGAAGAATCATCGAAAAAGGGACTTCAGATCACCACTCCTATGATTGGCGAGAAAATAATTGTAGGAGACCACTATCCAAATTCGCGCTGGTTCGAAAAGCCCTAAAAACAAAAGTCCCGCCGTGGCAGGACTTAAGTTTTGCACTCGCTTTACAAATCCGGTTACTTCCTTCGCCGGCTGTAGCTTCTTTATGATTGGATATAATCGTTGTCGTTATCTGTTGCTAATGTACTCTATACAACC
>JBKCOM010000142.1:0-3131 GCA_046309775.1 Flavobacteriales bacterium | reverse complement strand
TTGTATTTCATCACAGATTCTTTTCATGTATGGCAACGCGAACGTATTATAACTTTCTTTATTGAGTACTCCAGCCCAACTGTCGAAGAGCTGAATCATATCGCAACCTTCTGCTATTTGTTTTTTCAAATAAACGATGGTTGCATCTGTGATGGCGCTAAGCAAGGCATGTGCCAATTCTGGATCCCGCATGATCATTGACCTTGGGACGGAAAACGTCTTCGATCCTTTGCCTTCGGTCATATAGCAGAAGATGGTCCAGGGAGCTCCTGCAAAACCAATCAAGGGAACACGACCATTGAGGTCTCTTTTGATGAGGCGTATGGTTTCGAAAACATATTCTAATTTCTCTTCTACCGCGTCGGTGGTGATTTTAGATAAATCTGCCTTAGACCGAATCGTCTGCTCAAATGAAGGACCTTTGCCTTCGTCCATTTTGTATTCGAGGCCCATTGCCTCGGGAATTACAAGGATATCTGAAAAGAGAATCGCTGCGTCAACACCGTAGATATCTACCGGTTGAATGGTGACTTCGCACGCTAATTCCGGATTGAATAGTAGATTTTTAAAGCTTCCAGCTTTTGCGCGTACATCACGGTATTCTTTGAGTACACGACCTGCCTGACGCATCACCCACACAGGGGTTCTCTCCGTTCGCTCGCCGCTCGCCGCTCTTAAAATTAGGTCGTTCTGTAAATTCATGGAGCGCGAATTTACTGAATTGATTCATTCCTTCGTCAATGAAGTGTCTTATAAATCAATTCTCGGTAAATGTCTCCTTGTTCGATACGATTCCCCTCCAAACCTTTCACTTGGCGATCGGCGGTACGCAAATAACCAATGATGCGCTCTACTTTGCGTGCATCATATTTAGTGGATGCCGCTTTGTAGTCATTGACCGCGTAGGGGTTAACGCCCATGATGCTCGCGGCTTTCGATTTGTCGGGAATAGCAATATAGACGGCTAGTTTGGTGAAATAACTATACAAACTCGGCAGCACCATCTGAATGGGATTGGCCTTCGGATTATTTTCAAAATAATGAATAATGCGGTTGGCCTTCAGCACGTCTTTGACGCCCAAGGCTTTCTGGAGTTCCCAAACGTTGAAGTCTTTTGAGATTCCAATATTGTCTTCAACATGTTGCTCGCTGATTTGTGTGCCTTGCGGAAGAATGATGGCGAGTTTGCTCAGTTCATTCACCACCTTGCTGAGATCGGTTCCAAGATATTCCGCCAGAATCTCGGCCACTTTTGGACTCATGCCATAGCCAAGTTGCTGCGCATAGTTTTTTATCCACTCAGCCATTTTGTAATCTTTTAGTTTTTCACTTTCGAAGATTACACCGACCTTTTCAAGAGCCTTGTAGAATTTCAAACGCTTGTCCAATTTTTTATTCTTCATCGCGAAGACGAGCACTGTGGTCTTGCTTGGGTTGCTTACGTAGGCTTCCAGAGCGCTCATGGATGATTTATCATCCTTCTTATCATCAGCGTTTGACTCCGATTTATCATCCTCATCGTCGTCGTCTTTGGAGCGTGCTCGCTTGAATTCTTTTAAATCTTGCGCCTCTTTCACGATCACCACTTGCGTATCGCCCATCATGGGAAAGCCTTTGGCAAGGCCGATGACCTGGTCGAGACTCACGTCGCGGCCATACACCACGGTTTGGCAAAATGCTTTGGAGGCCTCGTCCAAGATGGACGATTCCATTTTATCAGTTATAAGATCAATGAAATAAGGCTCTTCGCCCATTAAAAAATAAACGGGCTTGATATTCTTAGTTTCAATGTCTCTAATGATTCGAAGGTGATCCATAATATGCTTGCAAAATTACCACTTCAAGTGTCTCACCGAGCGGCCTTCGTCTCTTATTTCTTTCAACGCCTCGATGCCAATCTTGATGTGTTGATCTACGTAGTTGCTGGTCACTTTATGGTCGCTCTCAGATGTCTTCACTCCTTGTGGCGTCATGGGTTGATCGCTGACCAATAACAGCGCTCCTGTTGGAATTTTATTGGCAAAACCAACGCTAAAAAGAGTGGCTGTTTCCATATCAATGGCAAACGCTCGTACTTTTTTCAAATAAGCTTTGAATTGCTCATCATGTTCCCATACGCGGCGGTTGGTAGTGTATACAGTGCCTGTCCAATAGTCGAGGCCAAAGTCGCGAATCGTAGAAGAAATCGCTCTTTGAAGGGTAAATGCAGGCAGCGCGGGCACTTCGGGTGGGAAGTAGTCATTACTGGTTCCCTCGCCTCTGATGCCTGCTAGGGGCAGCACGAAATCACCTATTTGACTTCTATTTTTTAATCCACCACATTTTCCTAAAAAAAGAACAGCTTTGGGTGAAATGGCGCTGAGCAAGTCCATGATGGTGGCTGCATTGGCACTGCCCATGCTGAAATTGATGATCGTGATGCCATCAGCCGTGGCAGTAGGCATCGCCTTATCTTCGCCCAAGACCGGCACATTGTGCCACTCGGCGAATTTCTTTACATAGTTGTCGAAGTTGGTGAGAAGAATATATTCTCCAAATTCCGCGATGGGCTTGCCCGTGTAGCGGGGCAACCAATTTTGTACTATCTCTTCTTTCGTTTCCATAAGTTTCAAATATACTACTTTCGCTTTCTCTTTAAATACAAACGTGACCTCATTGGTTTTTCCTACATATCCTTTCAAATTGGAGACCCGCGCCGACGGAACCTATGTCTTGGACGAGTTTAGAAGACAATGGGTGAAGTGTACGCCAGAGGAATGGGTGAGGCAGCACCTTGCGGTATATATGCGCGATCATTTGAATTATCCCAGCGGTAGAATCGCTTTGGAAGTCTCATTGCAGGTTTATAATCTGCGAAGGAGAGCAGATTTATTATTTTATTCAATAGATGGCAAACCCGCGCTGATGGGTGAATGCAAAGCGCCTGATGTGGAAATCACACAAAAGACGTTCGATCAAATTTCGAATTATAACATTAGCATCGGTGCGCAGATACTCGTACTTACCAATGGCAAAGTATTGTATTGTGCAAAGTATGATTTGCAAAAAAACAAATGGGAATTTCAGAGTGAAATTCCCATGTATGCTTAGTTTTCTTCGGTAGATTCTTCTTGTGCCTCTTCAAATTCCAA
>JBKCOM010000141.1:0-2370 GCA_046309775.1 Flavobacteriales bacterium | reverse complement strand
GCGGCACAAAACGAAGCCGTAACGGCTAATTTGTGTAACATGTTTAAAAAATATTTTATGTTAATCAATTCCTCCTCCAAGGGTTAGAGGAGGCTTAACTAACTAATTTCCCTTGGCGGCATTACCCGCCCAGGTTCCTCCCAAAATGAATTGGGAAAGGGTATAATCTCAGTCCGCATTAAACGGACACCCCTGAGAGAACGGGGGCAAAGATAGGGAAAAAGCGACTTTAATAGATACTAACGACTAGATACTAGTGACTAGTTAGCAATTCCTCCGCCTGCCCATGAATGGGCAGGCTATTGAAAGAAATTCCGAATTCCGAATTCCGAAGTTATTTGTTCTTTCCCCGCCGTTCACTTTCATTTTTGGCTGGTTCGCGGAGATTCATGGCTATGGCCGTGGTGCTGCGCTATATTTGATTATGTTTTTTAAAAGGCATCCGTTTTTTTTAGTGGCACTCATCGTTGTGCCGTTGCTTTCCATGACAACCACTACGCCGATCTTTTTTGTGTTGGAGAATAGCTTGGATGTCTTGCCAATTGTCTGGTTGATGGGGTGTATTCCTCTCACGGTTTCATGGCTGTTGAATTATCACATATATAAAAAAGTAAACGGAAAAATTTGGCTGCAACTGCTCATTACAACAGCAATAATGACAGGTATTACGACTCTTATTCGATCCACTTTTGAGGAAAATCTAATCATGCTTTTGGAGCAAATGAATGGTGCTCCTGTTCAACGTGTACCCCCACTGCTTACAACTATAGGTGTGGTGAAAATGAATAATATATTGATTGTTGTTTTTCAAACATTGGTGCGCTACCGTCTCAAAGAGGTTCAGTTGGTAAAAGAACTTGGGGAGACGAAATTGCTGCGTGTAGAGGCGCAATATGAAAATCTCAAGAATCAAATTCATCCACATTTTCTTTTTAATACGCTCAATATTCTGAAAATATTGGTTCACAAAGACCCCGTGAAGGCCGAAGAGTATATTATTAAGGTCTCCGATTTTCTTCGTGTGAGTATTCAATCATCACAAACGGCGATTCAAACCGTAGGAGAAGACTTGAAGATTGCCTCCAATTATCTGGAAATTCAAGAGGTCAGATTCAAAGATACTTTTTATTTAAATAATGTATTGCCTGATGATATTCTGAAAAAGAATATTCCAATTCTTACCTTTCAATGTCTATTTGAGAATGCACTGAAGCATAATAAATTGTCTAAACAAAGACCTTTAGAAATACGAATAGAAGCGCTAGATGACGAGACAATACTTGTTACTAATACTCTTGTTCCATTGGATGGAGAGCGCATGGAATCAACAGGAACGGGACTTGCAAATCTTCGAGAGCGTTTTGTCCTGTTAGGCGCTGAGTCACCAGAAATCATCGAAACCGATCATTCATTCGGTATGAAATTAAAATTATTATCATGATTAAAGTTCTCATTATCGAAGACGAAGAATTGACAGCTGAAGATTTGGAGTATCAAATCAAGAAGTATTCTGATGATATTGAAGTTGTGGCAAAACTCCCTTCTATAGCGGAGAGTATTCATTTTTTTAAAAATGAACCAAGTCCCGATCTCGTATTTAGCGATATCCAACTTCAGGATGGAATTAGCTTCGATATTTATCGTACCGTTCAAATTTCATGTCCTGTCATTTTTTGCACTGCGTTCAATGAATTTGCATTGGATGCGATTAAGAATAATGGTATCGATTATATCCTAAAACCTTTTGCAAGGGAAGATATCTTTAAGGCTTTAGAAAAATATTTTCATCTAAGAAAAATGATGTCGCCGCCTACTGCGGATATGAATCGATTTCTTGGAGATATTTCTAAAGTGAAAAGAGTAAGTTCAGTTCTTGTTTATTACAGGGATAAAATTATTCCAGTGCGAGTGGATGGCATATGTCTTTTTTACAAGCAAAATGAAATCACCTATCTCAAGACCTTTGAAGGTAAGTCTTATCCGGTCGATCAGACAATGGATTACTTCGAGTCGATTGTTGGAATGGAGTTTTATCGCATCAGCCGTCAAATCATTGTCAATAGAAGATTTGTAAAAGAGACGGTGAGTTTGTTCAACAGGAAATTGGAGGTAGTGCCTATAGTCCCGTTGGATTTTCCGATGGAAGTGAGTCGTAATCGTGTAAGTGATTTTTTGGAATGGCTCGCAAGCTCGTGATGTGAACCGCTCACGGGGCGTTTTGTCCCAATGGGGCATACGCGTCAACTTAAGATTGTAATTTCCATCATTTGTTGGAAGTTGAGTCGCTTTCTTTTGTCGTAGCATGAAGTTTTAATTAACTTAAGAATGAGTTTTTCTTCTTCGATGGATCGGTGGTTGGAAGACTCATTG
>JBKCOM010000140.1:0-3221 GCA_046309775.1 Flavobacteriales bacterium | reverse complement strand
CCTAGAGTACCCTCTTGAAATGCGTAAGATCATATACACCACAAATACTATTGAAAATTTAAATGGAAAAATTAGAAAGTATACCAAAAACAAACTTTCTTTTCCCACCGACGAGGCGCTAAAAAAGGCGGTATATCTGGCTGTGATGGAAGCTTCAAAAAAATGGACTCAACCCATCCACAACTGGGGACTCATTTTACAACAATTTGTTATTATGTTTGAATCACGAATTAAACCCTGATCTAAAAAACTTACACACTTTTTGAAACAGTGTCATTTTTCAATCTCTCATTTGCACATTCCGGCGATATTGACCCCCTATTCCGGGATACTGACCCCCTCTGATTAAATGTTTGTTCTGTTAGCTTTCGATTGGCAAGTTATTTATTTTTTCTCATTGATTCACCTTTGAGTTCTATTCTATTTGATCCAGCTGTTATGCGGTCTAAAATAGCATCGGATATTGTAGGCTCACCAATGATTTCATACCATGCCGATACAGGTAGTTGTGATGCGATCAGCGTGGACTTTATTCCATGACGATCTTCTATTATTTCCATGAGATCCATTCGCTGTTGCTCATCGAGCTTTTGAAGACCGAAGTCATCAATGATGAGCAAGTCGCTCTTGGAAAGCTGGGTGATGAGCTTTCGGTGTGAACCATCCATTCTGCTCAACCTTAAGTTGTAAAATAACTTTTGACTATTGAAGTAAAGGACACGATGTCCGTTCAGACATGCTTGATTTCCGAAGGCTGATGCAAGATGAGACTTACCTGCTCCAGTAGGACCCGTGATAAGAAGATTTTCAGACTTTTCTATCCAAGAACAGGTACTGAGTGCTGCAAGTTGATTGGCGTCAAGATTGCGCTTAGCGGAAGGGGTAATTTGTTCCAATGCCGCATTGTAACGGAACTTCGCCTGTGTTCTCAGTCGATCAATTTTTCTGGACTTGCGGTCGTCATATTCTTGCTGGACAAGAAGTTCAAGCAATTGTTCTCCGTTAAGATGACTAGCCTGCTTGCTTGTTAAAACATTTTCTAAGGCCGTGGCCATACCCTGAAGTTTCAGGGTACGCATGCGCTCTGTGATTGAAGTGTAACTCATGATTATATGATTTTATTTAAAAATAATTTCCGCGAACATTCTCATGTTTTGGTAATGGACCTGTGGATGTCACCTCAGGTTTTTCAGTACTATAAGGGGTTGAGCAGATCCGTTGTATGTAGCTATAGCCTACAACATTTGCTGCCAAAGCAATCTTACATGCTTCGATGAGCTTATGTCTTTCATACTTCTTCGCAAGAGATAGCACCCCTTGGCATGACTTGTAATTTTGCTCAGGATGCAATGGTCGACCCAACAAGTGTTCGATCACTTTTCCAACATTTACATCTATCGCAAATCCCCGTTTCATAAGCATGTCTGGATTAATTGAGTTTAGATATTCCCTGTGCGTAGATCCCATGTGATCGGCTTGAGTCGAGTATTTTGGATAGGGTCCCACATGTGTTGCCACTTGTTCACCTTTATGATAAATTTTAACCACTTTGTTGGAAAACAAAACGGTCACTTGCTGACCTATTAATTGATGCGGCACACTGAAGTATTTATGAAGACCTCGTAAGAAAACGTGATTATTCTGCTGGACTTTTAGCGAGTGATAATTTACTAACTCATACTTTGCTTGCGGTAGAGCGATGAGAAGGTGCTTTTCATCCCGATCAAATAGCTCTTGGCGCGTCGCTCCGTAATCCTTCATTAATCGCGCATTAAATGCGTCACAGCGTATCTTCAAGGCTTGGTTGAGTTCTTCTAAAGAACCAAAGCTTTGATGGCGTAGCGCGCCATATATGCGTTGATATACATGCTTTACGGCTGCCTCCACTTTGGGCTTGTCTTTGGGTTTCGCCACTCGTGTGGGGATTACACTCATTCCATAATAATTAGCCATATCCAAAAAACGCTCATTGATTCTTGGCTCATAGCGATGGGCTTTCGTGACGGCTCCCTTAAAATTATCGGGCACCAACACTTTGCACACCCCTCCAAACTGCTCAAAACACTGAACAAGGCCGTCTATAGTGTTTTCTAGACTTTGATCTAAGATTGCCACCACTCTTGTACAACTGCTATAACCAGAGGTAACCAATAGAATTTCGCAAGGGGTCAGTTTCCCGGAATGAACATCTGTGTAATAAAGTTTATCACCTGCAAAGTCCATGAACATCTTTTCACCGGCAATATGATTAATCACCATAGTGCCAGATTTATTTCTTTCAAATTGAAGTAAATGATGACAGAACTGGGAGTAACGATAAGTAGTTCGTCCCGCAGCGAACTCTTCTTCCCAAAGCAATAGCTTGGTTAGGTGTCGATGTGTTTTGAGTTCGTCAAGATAGCCTGGAGCCCTTTCCACAAAGCATTTATAACGTTCATCATCCGATAAACTTGTAGAGGAAAGCTTTCCTTGAAGCTCAGGACAAGACATCTCAATAAAATCTTGCTCCGATAATCCCGATGATTCAAAACGTTTGATATAGGATTTAACCGTATTTCTCGACATTCCAAGTTGTCGCGCTATCTGCTTGATAGGGGTGTTCTGACAATAAAGAAGTAAAATTTGTTTAACTTCGTTCATAGAGATACTCGTATTGGCCATTCGTTGGATATTTGATCTAAAGATCAATTCCAAAAAGAATCCAAAACAAGCAGACAACCAGAGGGGTCAGTTTCCCGGAATGGCTCTAAAAACCAAAGGGGGCAATTTCCCGGAATGAGGGGTCAATTTGAAACGGTACGGGGGGTCAATTTGAAACGGAATTTGCACGGTCTGCCGCCGATGCATCGCGCCATCTTTTACGCGCTTGCTTCTTCAGTTTGATTTGACAAGACTGCATCGACTTCTCTTGTTCCGTACAAAAGCCCATGTTGCGTTCTCGCCTGCTTTACCCCGAGTGCTATGCAATCAGAAAATAGGACACCCATTGCACTTTTGGTCTTGTCGTAGCCGCAAACGTAAACGACTACTTTCAGCACTGTTTATGCCATTACGAGGCTTCATTCATAGGTTTAAGTTCTTTGAAATACTCCCCCTTTTCTAGACCAGAGGTCGAGGTCTGTTGATTTATTTTATGTTCGATATTGGTGCGGAAGTTATTCTAAAGTTTTTTGGACCACCTTTGGTTTTGGTCAAAAAAAACTTTGGAAATAACTTCATGC
>JBKCOM010000139.1:0-14120 GCA_046309775.1 Flavobacteriales bacterium | reverse complement strand
GCCTTTACCTTAAATGGACAATATTATGATTCTTACATTCTCAAACTAAACAATGCAGGGAACTTCGTTTGGGCCAAGCAATTATCATCAAACTATTACGTATATGCGGATGATCTGCAATTCGACTCACAGGGCAACATCTACATCGTGGGCGGGCACAACGGTATCACCGACTTCAATCCCGACTTAGTGGCCACAGAAACGCTCACTGCGCCTAGTAGTCAATACCGAGCTTACCTTTTGAAGCTTAATTCACTAGGATTATTTCAATGGGTAAAATTACTCGCACCCAACGCTGTTTCTCGTGCATATCATTTGCAAATTGATAATGAAGATAATCTTCATATCGCAGGTACATTCCAAGGTGCCAGCGACTTTGATCCAGATCCATTGTATGAATTCCCTCTTACTGGTTCGGCCACCTATACCGATGATGTCTTTATCACACGATTAGACAGTGATGCAAATTTTGTGTCAGCTCACAAGTTTGGTGGAACAAATGCTGAAAGCGTTGATGGTTTTATTGTGAATCCTGACACACGACTCACTTTCATTAATGGTTTCTTTTCTTCCTCCGTTAATTTCGATCCAAGCGGTGGAAACGTTTCCCTCACAGCTAATGGCGGAAACGATGCATACATGTTGCGCTTGACGCAATGCGACGCCACATCATTTAACTTTAATGAAAGCGCGTGTGGTTCATACAACTTCAATGGAAATATCTACACGGAGTCAGGTGTATACGAAGCTTTACTCACTAGTGTAGCTGGCTGTGACAGCTTAGTAACAGTAGATCTCGAAGTTTTCGAATCATCCATTTCTGACGTACTACTCACCACTACTGACGTAGTGACTTATAATGATATTTTGTACACTGAAGCGGGAAATTATTCGCAAACATTGCAAAATGTAAACGGTTGCGATAGCATTATCTACATCGAGGTATTCATTCTAGAAGATGGATGGCCATTGAGCGTGGAAGGTGAAGATATCACACACAATGTAACAGGTCAGAGTTATCAGTGGGTGGATTGTAACAATAATAACGCACCTATCCCCGGCGCCACAGAACAAAGCTTTTCACCAACTCAAAGCGGTAATTATGCAGTAATTGTCTATGGCAACGAAGGGGATGCGATGTCTGACTGCGTTCAGTTTACTTACGTGGGTATCACCGAAGAAAAAGCTGCGAATGTCAAGGTTTACCCCAATCCATTCAGTGATGTGATCACAATTGATTTGGAAGAAAGCAACGCGCAGTATATTATCACCGATATAAGCGGACGTCGCGTGAAGGAAGGAATGCTCAACCAGCGCCAGCTTTCACTGAATGAGTTGAGCACAGGCACCTACACACTTCAAGTTTACACGAGCCTATCGAACTTTGCATTGAAAATTGTGAAACAATAGGTGTAAGCAAATCAATGCGTTTAGCCCGGATTCAGAACATTTTCTTCCAAGAAGTGTTCTGAATCCGGGTTTATCCATTACTATGACAAAGACTTTTTCACTAAAAGATATAATGGCGATGGAGCAGCGTTTCAGAGCCACATTCATCAATTCATTAGGCGGCTTTAAAAGCGTCTTGCTAGTAGGTACACGCAGCGGCAATGGTCAGGAAAACCTTGCGATTTTCAGTTCCTTCTTTCATTTAGGAGCCAATCCTCCTCTCTTTGGGTTGGTAGTAAGACCAGATGTTTCGCCGCGACATACACTGGAAAATATTCTAGAAACAAAACAGTTTAGCCTGAATCAAATTACAGAAGATTTTTTCGAAAAAGCGCATCATACTGCCGCAAGGTATCCGAAAGAAATCAGCGAATTTCAGGCAGCAGGACTTACAGCCCTCTATCGTCCTGACTTTTTTGCACCAGCAGTGAGCGAATCTTATATTCAAATTGGGGCAAGCTTTAAAGAGCACATAGATATTCCTCTCAACGGAACGAGCATTATCATTGGTCAAATCGAATGGGTAAATCTTCCCGAGAACATCATACATGAAGATGGCTATGTTGATTTGGTGAAGGCAGGAACAGTTACATGTTCAGGTTTGGACGCTTATCATAAGACCACTGAAATCAAGAGGTTGCCTTATGCAAAGCCGCGACTTTAATCTTTCATGATTAAATTCGCAGAATGAAGAGATCATTACTACTTATTGTATTTTTTACAATAACTTATCTCCATTCGATTTCACAATCCAGCGATTTTCAAGGACAGCTAGGTACTTGGAACATCCTTTCTGTTCGAAAAGACTTGAACGAAAAATGGGAGTTTTACAGCGAAGCACAATTGCGGAGCCTTTCATTTTACAATGAATTTCATTACTACGAGGTCAAAGCTGGAATGCAATACAATCTCGACTCGGTATTCTCCATCTTAGCCGGTGGCGGTTCATACAATACATATAGCCCCGGAGATAATTTTAACCTTCCCATTCAAAATCGTGAGATTCGCTCTTGGATCGAACTGAGAATGAAGCAGCAATTAAAACGACTTTCCTTTGATCATCGCTATAGAGCCGAACAACGATTCACGAGCAATGGCTATCGCAACCGATTCAGATATCGCCTCTCGCTTACCATTCCCATCAATAATCCAGAAATAAAAGTTGGAACTTATTTTTTTCAAGGTTGGAATGAAATCTTCTTTACCGATAGAGAACCATACTTCGAGCGCAATCGACTATATGTCGGCGGTGGCTATCGGCTGAACAAGGCTCTGACGCTGCAAACGGGCTATATTCATCAATTTGATTATAATTTGAATGACGAAATCGGCCGTGACTTCTTCATGATGTCATTTGCTTTCGGCTTATAATACAGATATCACCTCAATATCATAATATAACCTGATTTTTCTACAGATATAAGATTGCTTTCCTGATAAACTACTCTAAAGTTGTAAATGCCGTCAGGACAAAAGTATTCGCCGCCCTTTACATTGCCCGTCCAGACTTGGTCTATATCCCTAGAATCATAGACCACATCACCCCACTTATCAAAAACGGTGATTCTAAAGTCAACAAATGGACCTCCTTCCGCTTTGAAAACATCATTAATTCCATCGCCATTAGGAGTAAAAGTATTAGGAATAAAGAGTAGTGGTGCCGGCACAAATTGCCATTCGAAACTCGATTGACAGCCAATCTCATTTGTAACAAAAAGAAAGACACTTGCCCTATCCGAAAAACGATAGGTCACTTGTTCTACATTTCCTATTTCGCTTCCATCTACCAACCAAACAAAATCGCAATTTCCATTTTCACAGCCTGTGGCAGTCTGCGCAAATAAAAACTCTTGACCTCCTAAATCAGTTACAGAAAAACTACTTTGTACTGAAGAAACATGCACTACATGAGTGGACTCGGCTGAACGGCCACATTCGTCTTCAACATAAATACTGTAAACATCGGTCGTAAGTGGTTCCAACACCCACGAACCAGTCGCATTCTCTACACCATTTAATGACCAACTGAATGGTCCATCGGTATTTTCGACCGAGGCACTAATATTGAGCTCGCTACCCAAACAAATACTGTCGGGTAAAAGAACGGTCAATTCCAAAGGAGAGTTTTCAATAGCCACGCTTACCACAATTGAATCTTCTCGATTACAAAAATCAGTAACTTTAAAAGTGATGGTGCCATCTGCCAAGTCGCTAGCTCTGTAGATAAATGTTTCTTCTATTGATTGGCTGATGTCATTTTCATCCATCCAAGAGTAGGTATACGGTTCTGTGCCACCAAGAACAGCGGGATTCAAGGTGATACTATCAGTACATTGAATTATGAAATCCACTTCTGATAATGACGCTTGCAGTTCTGACGCATTTAATACCGTGATTTCACAGGTAGCATTCACATCAGCTATCGTACAATCATTGCTAAGCGTTAGACTCACAGTTTGGTCTGTGGTCGGACTCAAGGTAATCGTAGGTGTGTTGGCTCCCGTACTCCACGAGAATACATTTTCTCCGGTAGAAGGTCCTATTTCAGGAATGATGGTAATTTCCTCACCTGGACAAATCGTAAAATCAGGCAGCACAAGCGTAGGAGGCGGCAATTCATCGCGAATAATAAGCTCAATCAACGTGTTTGCATTTGAACAACTGGAGTTTGCCGTGACATCAATATTGAATGTCTCATCTGCCTCGGGTGTTAAGTCATTTATTACGATTAAAGGAATTGTAACCGAAACTTCACCCACTGGAATCTGAACGCTTGTTGGGATGGGCTCATAGTCTAAACCAGAAGTGGCACTACCGGAAGTGCTTATTTCAATTTCTATTATTTCATCCAAGCTAGCACCGGGGGCTCTAGATATAACCAATTCATTATCCCCACAAGCCTCAAAAAAAGTATTATTCTGGTTAGCAATCGAAGAATTAATGGCTAATTGAATACCGGCACTTGTTTGAAAAGAATTTTCCTCAATAAACACGGCAGAGTCCACACCGCTGTCTCCAGCATCACATAAGGCAATTTTAAAATGATACGTTTCCCCGCATTGCACCACTGCCATCGCCTGAAGAGAAACTGTCATACCATCGAATTGAATGTATTCTGGACTGCCATTGAAAGGCGCTTCGGTGCCATCACCATTATCAATATAATATGCAGCGTTGCTCACATTGTTGACATTATCTACCGTCACAGGAATAGTAGTTCCGGGAATCAATGCAATATTGATAGCGTTGTTTGAAAACGCTCCGTTAATACCTGGACCACTTAGAAAAAATGCAAATACATCCGTGAAACCCATATTTACAAACTCAGTGTATTCTTCAGAAGCGAATACATAATTGAACGTTAAAGTATCTCCAGAGGGTACGAAATCAAATTCAATGATTGCCCAATCATGGATATCAATGTTGTTCGTCAGCTCCAACAAATCAGGATCGGTTCCAAACTCTCCGCCATCGGGGACTTCAACTTGATTTGAAGGCATATTATTGGGGCCTTGGGCTACGTCAATGCCGCCAGTCGCCATAACCATTCCTGATGGAATACCCACATTTGCATTTTGGCTATCAAAAGACCCCACTTGCATTCGAATGGTATTCGCGGGAACACCATTGAATGTAATGTTGCTCGCAGTTACTCCATCACCGAGTAAAACATTCTGCACATAATATTCCACAGTCTGGGTGTTATCCAGCACTAGTTGCGCATTCGCACTTATTGTAAAAAATACAAAAACAAAAAGAAATATGGACCTCATAATATTTGAATTCGAAGACTTAACTCGAATACAAACAATGAGGTTGCACACCCGCCTCCGATGGAGATTTCAGATATTTTTTAGCATTCCCATTTTTCGGCAACTTTGCTATGCCGAACCAATAAGAATTAGAAGTCCAAGAATTGTAGAGATCAAAATAAAGATTGGAAAGAACCTTCCTGTGAGTTTTTCTCCTTCGCTGCTGAACCTTGAAAAGCTGATAATCGCGAATATAAGCGAAGCTAATCCAGCGATTGCCGCGAAATCGGGGTCGGAATTTAACACGATGGCCCCGAGTAACAAACTTAAAAAGCCGATAAATCCAAAGCCTTCGAGTTGTTTCTCTCCTTCGGGAACTGCCGTTTTGCCCGGCACAGGATTCGTGGTATAGGGCTGCACACCAGAGTCGACATTAAACGCTGGTGTTTGTACTTCTTTAAAAACCTCTCTCGTGCCATTCGAGTAGCGAATAGAAGAAATATAATCCGTTACTTCTATATAAAGCGGACCTTGAAGATTATTGCATTTTCTATATTTCACCTCTGCCCTGCTAATACTCTCGACCTTAGCTATGAGACGCGTGCCTTCATAAAATATAATTGTATCGCAAAGGGTGGTATCGGAAGGAATTGCTAATAAAGAAGTAGTGTTCAACTCCGGTTGCATCGAGGCGACCTCGAGGACAAGGTCATTGTCATTATTCACTGTGACCTCACTTGATATATCTATCTTGGAAGTCTTGGGTGCGCTCTTATTGAACACGTGCGACTCTACATGAAAGCCTGGCCTATATAGCCTTTTCTCAATGCTGCACGAGGCTAATAAAAGAGCAGCTACGATAATAATAGTGTATTTCATTTTTTATAGTTTAAGCACCAAATAAACTCGCAATAAATATGATTGCCAATAATATCCACAAAACCGTAATTATCCATAATACTAAAGCAATGACCGGGAACGCCCGCCCTCTCCACCTTTCAGACTCCCTCTTAAATCTAATCAAGCTGAGGATTGCCAAAATAGGAGAAGCAACCCAAAAGACAAATCCTACAGCAGGAACAAGTACAAGAATTAAACTCACCAGAGATAGAACCCCCATAGGCTCTAATTCCTTATTCCCATTGCTTGAAGCGTAATTAGACCCACTACTTCGAGAACTCGAGCTGGAAGAACTATTATTTGAGGCCGAAGAATTACTTGAAAAGTTTTCTTGTTTACCGTTACTAAATGTGACAAAATCAATTTTTCGAATAGGTTCCTCATATAGCGGGCCATCAGGATTATCGCATCGCTTGTAAGAAACTACATATTCTGTAATGGTCTCAATTTTCGCCACCACCTTTTCACCGCTTTTAAGCACAATGGTATCGCATGGATTTGTGACAACTGCTAAAGATGGTACAACTTCCAATTCATTCACAAGCTCCTTCGTTTCTAGTTGAAGCTCTGGATCATGCTGACGCTTTAACTTCTTCGGTTTGTATGAATCATTTCGCTCCCCGTCATTCTTCGAAAACAGATGCGATTCAACGTGATAACCTGGACGGTAAAGACGTTTTTCAATAGTGCAAGAGAAAAGTAATGTTACAAGGAATAAATAAAAAATAGTTCTCATAAGATTAATTTAAGAAAATATATGTAAGAAGTTTAGGTCGCAATCAATAAGCCAAATACAAATAAAGCGATCACAATAATGGGAAACGCAAGACCTTTGAAACGATCTCTATTCGAGCCGAAACGCAAAAGACTAACGATAGAAAGAACTAATCCAATAAGCCCTAAAGCTCCTCCTAACTGCACATCACCTGCCACTACCAACATCGCTAGCAAGTAGGAGATAAAACCAGTAAGTCCAAAGCCTTCCAATTTACGACCAGTAATTTTCTTGGCCGCCTCTTCGCTTGTACTTGTAGAAGATGATGCAGGTGCAATTGCTGTGTCGAAATCCTCCGAACTCAACTTGGAACCTATATTATCTCTCGATCCGTTAGAGTAAGCTATGTAATCAACTTTCTTTGAACTTTCAATATATACAGGTCCATTGATGTTTGAACACTTTTTATAGCGGACTTCGCTATCAGAAATAGATTCAACCTTGACCATCAATTTAGTTCCATCCTTCAACAACAAGGTGTCACAAGCAATGGAATCAATGACACTTTCGACAGTTTCTTTAAGAACGTTTACGGATTCTTCATGTGAAGAAGTTTCGAGAGTATTAACGGAAATCCCCGACTCCTTAACGCTCACTTCATCAGTCGAAATTTTCGAAGTTTCATTGGTAAAAAGACGAGATTCGATGTGGAATCCCCTTCTGTATAATCTCTTTTCAATGGTACAAGAAGTGATTAAGGTTAAGGCTAAAACAGTAAACAGTAATTTCATTTAGGATGCTATCGTTTATCAAATGTAATGAAAACAATTCAAAAAACAAGAAACTCGAATTTTTCGAATAAAAAATCCTTAACGAGTTAACACAGGGTAAACTTAAAATTCTCTTTCACCTAAAATTTAAGTGCTATTACTTAAAGATTTGCTAAGGCTGCTTTCATCATCGTTCAGTGCGTGTGAGAATACTTTCACACCAAACTATATTAATAACCATGAGAACACCTATTTTAAACAGAAGTCTGAAAGGACTTGCTGTCACAATGTTGGCTGCATGCAGCTTCAGCACATTCGGACAGAACACGACCTTTCAAATTTTGCACGCATCAGATTTTGAAGCGGGCTTGAAAGCCGTTAATGATGCTCCACGATTTGCCGCTATCGTCGATGCTCTCGATGATACTTATGCAAACACGTTGATCTTGTCGTCTGGCGACAACTACATCCCTAGCCCATTCTTGGCGTCAGGAGAAGATCCAACTTTACAAACTCCGCTTCGCAATGCATATATCAGCTATTATGGAAGCAATTTCGCCAACAACGATTTGAGGGCCGGCATCGGTCGTCCAGACATCTCGATCATGAACTTCATCGGTATCGAAGCAGCAGCGCTTGGTAATCATGAATTCGATCTAGGTACTAATGAAATTAGAAATATTATTGGTGGAGCAAATAGCGGAACAAGTATTCGTTGGTTTGGTGCTCAGTTTCCTTACCTCAGTAGTAACCTCGACTTCTCTGGTGACCCCAACCTCTCTCCTATTTTCCAAGCTGGAATAGTAGAAAACACAAACTTCCGAAGTAATCCATCTCAAACTGCCGCACAAATTGCAGCAGTTAGAAAATTGGCCACTTCTACCTATATCATTAAAAATGGAGAGAAAATCGGTATTGTGGGTGTAACCACTCCAATCCTCGCCGCAATCAGTTCTCCTGGCGCAACGACTGTGAAAAATCCAGGCGCTGGAACGAATGATATGGCGTTGCTCGCTTCAATTGTTCAACCAGTGATCGATGCATTGATCGCTCAAGAAGGTGTGAATAAAGTAATCTTGCTCGCACACCTTCAACAACTTTCTCTAGAAAAACAATTAGCCCCACTTCTTCGCAATGTGGACATCATCATCGGTGGTGGTAGCAACACACTTATGGCCGACGCACAAGACCGTCTAAGAGAGGGTGATGTAGCCGCTGAAACTTACCCATTCTTCACAAACGACGCTGATGGCAATCCACTTGTGATTGTCAACACAGACGGAGAATATAAATATGTAGGTCGACTTGTTATTGACTTCACTCCTGAAGGATTGATTGTGCCTGCGTCTATCAACGAAAACATCTCTGGGGTTTTTGCAGCGGATGATGCTGGTGTTGAAGAATTTTATCCTTCTGTGAATGATGCATTCACAATGTCTATCAAAGCAAGCAGAGTAAAATCTCTTACTGATGCTATTGGCGCCGCTATTCAAGCAAAAGAGTCTCGCACTTTTGGTAAAACAGATGTTTACCTCCAAGGCTTGCGCAATTTTGTAAGAACACAAGAAACCAACCTTGGAAACATCACTGCTGACGCTAACCTTTGGCAAGCAAAGCAAGTGGATAACAATGTTGTAATTTCAATTAAAAATGGTGGCGGTATTCGCTCGTCTATGGGTGTCGTATTTGCCGTTGGTGATCAAGTGGAATTATTACCTCCCGCTGCTAACGTAGCAGCAGGAAAAGAAGAAGGTGAAATTTCTCAACTTGATATTGAAAATGCATTGCGCTTCAACAATCGTCTCTCGTTGCTTACCCTCACTGCCACCAATATGAAAGCAATCCTTGAGCATGGTGTGGCTGCATCAGGTCCAGGTCAGACGCAAGGTCGCTTCCCTCAAGTATCAGGTTTGAAAATCAGCTATGACCTCACACAGCCCGCAGGAAGCCGCATTCGCAACGTTGCAGTGGTGAACGAAAACAATGAAACTATTGATTCACTCGTTGTAAACGGCGCCGTATATGGCAATCCTTCACGCACCTTCCGTATTGTAACACTCAACTTCCTCGCCGGCGGTGGTGATGGATATCCTTTCAACACACTCGCTACAAATAGACTTGATATCGAAACAGTTTTGACAAATCCAGGTGTGGCCACATTTGCTATTCCTGGTTCTGAACAAGATGCTTTTGCAGAATATATGGCGCTTTTTTATGGCACTACACCATACAATGTGGCTGAAACACCGGCATCACAAGACACAAGACTTCAAGATGTAAGCCTTCGCAGCGATTGCGTTTTCCTTCCTGTGATTAGCGACATCGAAGGCAACACTATTCTCTGCAGCCCTCGTCAATCTGGTTCAGCAACATTCAGCATTGATGCAGTAGAAGGTGCTTCTAACTATTCATGGTCAGTGCCTACAGGCGCCGTGATTACATCAGGACAAGGCACACCAAGCATCACAGTTTCTTGGTCACAACAAGCCATCACCGTTGGAGTAAACGGAAATATTTGTGTAGAAGTAACTACTGCATGTGGCATAATCAGCAAATGCGAAGAAATGAGCATCAACTATCAAGCTCCTGTTCGCCCTGGAACCATCATTGGGTTCAATAAAGTATGTCCCGGTGAAGTGGTAACGCTCACTGCTCAAAGTTCAGCGCGTACCGCAGAATATATTTGGACGGCTCCAATGGGTATGCAATTAATCAGCACAAACGGACAAGACGCTACCTTCTTGGTAACACCAGCCTTCATGGGCGGAAACGTTAGTGTTGCCTCTTCCAATTCTTGCGGAACAAGTGCATTGAGAACACGTTCTTTCACACGCAACAATCCAGCACGACCATCATTGATCGCTGGACCTGTAGCGGTAGAAGCAGGACTTACAGAAGTCGCATACAGTGTGAACACCGGATTCGGCGTAGAATATAACTGGACTGTTCCTTCATCTTTGGGTAATATCGTTTCAGGTCAGCGTAGCAATCAAATTGCAATCAACGCAAGCAACACACTTAGTAGCGGAAATACAATAAGTGTGGTAGCGCAAAACGGTTGCGGAGTATCAACAGCCAGAACGCTTACAAATATTTCTATTGTAGCACCCGCAGTTGGCGAAGCACGTTCAAGCATTGCACCATTCGAAAATGAATTGAGCAACGTAATGGTATTCCCCAACCCATTCGAAAATCAAATCATCGTTGAAATCGATGCTACCGAAGAAGAAACTTCTACATTAATGATCCACGACATGTCTGGCAGAATCCTCGTGAACACCTTGATGGAAGGAAATCAATTCGTAATCGACACCCCCCAAATCACCGCAGGTGTTTACTTCCTTACCGTTCAAAACGCAAACGGAAGCTACACCGCGAGATTGGTGAAGAACTGATGAGAACGAGAACGAGAAGTAATAAAAAAGTCCTGACAGTGTCAGGACTTTTTTTATGACTTAGCGACTCGAAATTCCCATTTGCGAATTTCGAATTCCAAACTCCAAATTTCAGTTCTTGTTCTTGTTCTCGTTCCCGTTCTACTCCCCCGCTTCTATCCCTCTTAAGCGGCGTTCGATGGCGTTGGTGCGGGTGCCGATGAGGTCGTCGATGTTGTTGCCTGCGGCTTCGATGTTCTTCTTCGCTTTGTCCAATAATCCTCCAAACTTTTCGAATTCCGATTTTACCTGACCGAGGATGGTCCATACTTCGCTGCTTCTTTTTTGTAAGGCTAATGTGCGGAAGCCCATTTGCAAGCTGTTGAGAATCGCCGCGAGTGTGGTTGGCCCTGTCACGATCACCTTGTATTCACGCTGCAATTGTTCGATGAGATGAGAACGGCGAATGACCTCCGCATAGATCCCCTCAAATGGCAAGAACATGATGGCAAAATCTGTGGTGTAAGGCGGATCAATATATTTCTCACTAATGTCCTTCGCCATTTTCTTGATAGTGTTTTCTAGATTTTTATTCATCGCTTCAATGGCCGCTGTGTCGCCGCTTTCATAAGCATCTACTAATTGTTCGTAGGCATCCTTGGGAAACTTCGCATCGATGGGAAGCAGCACCTCGCCTTGTTGATCATCGCGACCGGGAAGTTTTATGACAAACTCAACAATGTCTTGACTACCCTTTTTCGAACGCACGTTTGCTTCAAACTGTGAAGGCGCGAGGATTTGTTCGAGCAACATTTCCAGTTGCACCTCACCGAGGCCACCGCGCATTTTCACATTGCTCAATACCTTTTTGAGACCGCCGACATCTTGCGCCAAGTTTTTCATTTCGCCGAGACCTTCGCGCACCGATTCGAGTTGTTTGTCTACTGTCTCAAACGATTTCGCGAGGCGTTCGTTGAGTGTTTTGGAGAGCTTTTCATCTACCGTTTCTCGCATGAGGTCGAGCTTCGACTCCGTGGCTCGGATCATCTCCTCTTGACGTTTTTCTAACGCCTCAAGTTTTGTTTTGAGCAATTCATTGAACCCGGCAGCCTGTCGATCGGATGCCGTGTTCAACTCAAGTTTAAATACACTCAAGGCTTTAGTCAATTCCTCACGATTCTCCTTTGCTTGCCGGGTGAACTCCTCTCTGTTTTGTGCGAAGTCCTGTTTGAGACTCGATTCCATCCGATTCAGCACCGCCAAGATTGGATCCAGCGATAGCGCCGCCGCATTCGGCTTGGGAAGTTTTGCAAGAATAATGATCTGAAAGACTACTAGCAAGGCCAGCAGTGCGACAATAATTAATTCCATTAGCTTATAATTTTGGGTTAAATAAACAAGGCTTCGTTGTAATGTATTTACAATGAAAGAAATTTTTTAAAAAATATTTCGATAGCATTTAAAACAACTCACCCCGACAAAAAGACAATTCGTACGATGGGAATTTTTCATTCAAAGAGAATTAATTGATATTTGAAATATGAACCTATTACTAGAACTCCGCGATCGCAATGAAATACTCTTTTGGGTGAATGTGGCCCACGTGGTCGCCGCGGCGATTGTCTTCGTTTTGTGTCTGAACAATACTACGCAAGTGCTGGGCATCAACGCTTATTACAAACCGTTGAAATTCTTGTTATCCTCCATCCTTTTCATCGGCACCATGAATTGGTATTTGGGATATTTGCCGATGGATAATAGCATTCGCTTTTACTCCATATTCATCTCCATATTATTCATATTCGAAAATGTGTATATCACTGGAATGGCCGCGCGCGGCGAAATGTCGCACTTTAACGTAGGAACAGATTTCACGCGTTTTATGTGGGGGATGATGGGACTAGCGGCGACCTTAATTGCGCTCTCCACCATAGTAGTAGGATTCAAGTTTTTCTCCATGGAAAAAGGAGTTATCAGCGAACCACTACGTGTATCTATCATCTGGGGCATCATGTTGGCCGGTATCTTCGCGATGGAAGGCTTGGCCATGGGATCGCGCATGTCGCATACGGTAGGCGCGCCCGACGGCGGTGAAGGCATACCCTTTTTAAATTGGAGCAAGCGCCACGGCGATTTGCGCATCGCACATTTCGTAGGCATGCACGCCTTACAAATGGTGCCGCTCCTCTCCTTGCTATTCGCCCAAAAGGTACGCGACGTCATCATCATCGCTCTCGCCTACGGGGCGTTTGCTACGTATACATTTGTGAAAGCGGTATTAAGATAGGAAGAATGGGAGATAGGGAGATTGGGAGATTGGGAGATTGGGAGTTGGGAAGATAGGGAGATAGGGAGAATTTTATGGGGGGCTTTCAGGGTAGAAAATCCGTGATCTTGAATATCCCGAGTATTAGAATTTAAAGAACAATGAATTTCCCGTCACATCATAAATGTTGATAATTTTGCGTACTTTAAGTAATCTCAGGTCGAAACGAAAGATTAGCTTAGTTCCATTCGTAAATTCAACTAGATAGTTCGAGTATAGCTCATTTTTGTCGATAGGTACAAAATCTTTGATATTTAGATTAGAAATCCCATCGACCAGTGTTGAACCATTAACACTGTTAGGATTATCGAAATGTTTCGAAAGACTTTAATCATCGTATTTTGCTGTTAAATTCATTGACCTAATTATAATTCAATATTTGAGAATAAAGATACTCCTTAACCATTCGCTCAGTGGCCATATAGCGTTGTAATAACATTCAATTTCTCATCAAAATACTCTGTAGCTATAATAGTTCTGCCGTCTTCGCCGTATGTAGTTTTAGATTCAATTATACCGTTTCTCTTAGTAATCACAGAATAGCTTGGTAAATTATTATTGTATAGTACTCTTTTTACTTTTTTCTTCAAAAAATACTCAATGTAAATCAGTTCGTACCTTGACCAAAATTCGATGGACTCTATCCTACCCCTAGAATTATAATTAATTATTGAGCCAGTTCCCATCGAATAGGTGAACCTGCAACAAAAAACCGGACAAAAAGTTAAGCGGCATTTTTGATTTTCGTTAATTCTTCGAACTCTTCGATTGTCAAGTAGTCCAATGTACCGTGTCTCCTGTTTTTATTATACCATATTTCAATCCATTCAAATA
>JBKCOM010000138.1:0-12022 GCA_046309775.1 Flavobacteriales bacterium | reverse complement strand
GGATTCTTTCGCTTGTTCTTCGGTATCACCATAGCCTGAAATTTCAAGAATAGGACAATACGCAATCCAAAATTTATCTTCTGGAAAGATTTGGATGGGTATGCTTAGACTTATTTCTCTGGTATTTTTAATCATACTATTTGAGGTAAGCAAATGTAAGAAATATTTACATTCACCATTAGGTAGAAGCTCCGCAAAATTGGGGCATTCGTAGGCTTTTCAATAGAAATATCGTAAAGGATGCAAAAAAAATCAGGAAAATGCAGGTTCATGCCCTCATAGTACCGACTTTTGCGCCCTATTTTGTGGTTTAACATATGAATTTCGATCGTAATACTATTATTGGCTTGGTGCTCATGTTGGCGCTGGTCATTGGGTTTTCTTGGTTCAATACCCCATCGCCCGAGGAGCGCGCAGAACAAATGCGTTTGGATAGCCTCGCTCGCGTGGAGGCAAAAATCAAAGAAGAAACGCAACTCAAGAAAGCCACCGAAGAAAAGGTGGAACAGCAAAAGGCCTTCACCAGCGATTCGGCAGCCGCGGCTTTTTTACAAGATAAATACGGCATCCTAGCTCCAGCAGCTCAAGGCAGCGAAAAGTTGATCAAAGTGGTCAATAACAAAATTGCACTCGAGATTTCCACCAAAGGTGGTATGATCAGCACCGCTACCCTGATGGACGGCTACACACGCTATAGCGACGGTCAACCAATTCAACTTTGGGTAGATAGTCTTTCAAAGATGAAGTTGACCATGAATCTCGCTGGCAAAGGACGTCTCAGCACAGATTACTTCTTCTTCGAACCGAGCGCTACAAGCGTTGATGCAAAGGGCGGAGCGAAAGACTTGACGTTGAAGTTAAAAACCGCTGATCCTTCAAAATATCTTGAGCTCACTTATCACATCGAACCCGATAGTTACGAGGTACCTTGTAAAGTAAATATCGTTGGTCTAGGCAATGAATTCGCACTCGCGTCTTCAGATATGAAGCTCGAATGGTTGGTGGTAGGTCATGCAAATGAGAAAGGCATTACAGCAGAGCGCAGCAAATCATCTGTTTATTTTAGAGAAAATGAAGGCGATCGCGACTATCTCAGCGAAAGCGCCGATGATGTGCAATTCACAGAAAAGAATGTGAATTGGATGGCGTTCAAACAAGATTATTTCACAGCCGCGGTCATCAATGATCAGAATTTCAAAGCCAATGCTGAGCTCGCAATTTCTGTGATGAAAGACAGTGTTACAACAAAAAGGTATTTTGCAAATCTCGCCCTTCCCGTCAGTGGCGAATCATCCAACACAACTTTGCGATTCTTCTTTGGTCCGAACGATTACAAAGTATTGGACGCCCTTGAGGTTTCTGAATTCGATCGCATCATCGACTACGGATGGAGCATCATTGGAATCATTAATAAGTATGTCGTTCGTCCATTGTTCTGGTTCTTCAGTTCTTGGATCGGAAGTTTTGGATTGATCATTCTTTTAGTGACTATCGTTATCAAAACAGTTTTGTTTCCTGTCACTTGGAAAAACTTCTTGAGCAGCGCGAAGATGCGCGTTTTGAAACCTGAGATTGATGAGATCAACAAGAAATACGAAAACAAACCTGAAGCTGCGTTGGAAAAACAACAAGCGATTATGGGATTGTATCGTCAGACGGGAGTAAATCCATTCGCGGGATGCATTCCAGTATTACTCCAAATGCCTATTCTTTATGCGATGTTTAGATTCTTCCCCGCAGAAATCGTGTTGCGCGGCAAGAGTTTCTTGTGGGCAGATGACTTGGCTGCTTACGACAGCATTGTGAGTTGGTCACAAAACATTCCGATTTTATCTTCCATTTATGGTAATCACGTATCTGGTTTTACGCTATTAATGGCGGCTTCCACATTCATTTATACAAAAATGAGTATGAGCTCGCAGCCTGCGATGACCCAACCAGGAATGCCGAACATGAAGGTGATGATGAATCTCTTTACGGTGATGATGTTGTTCTTCTTCAACAATATGCCAAGCGGACTTAGCTTCTATTATTTCACAGCGAATATGATTTCAATCGGACAGATGTATGTGATTAAAAATTACATCATCGATGAGGATGCGATTCGTGCGAAGATTGATGAAAATAAAAAGAAGCCGAAGAAGAAATCAAGTTTTGCTGAGCGCTTAGAACAGATTCAAAAGGATCAACAAAAGAAATTGAACGATAAGAAGAAGCAGATTAAGAAATGAGAATTGCCCTATTCATAGCGTGTATTTTGGTTTTATTTTCTTGTAAAAAGAAAGAGGGCGCCACGGCTCCCACCACCAGCGCTCCCGTGCAAGAAACTCCTGTCGCTCCGGTAGTGCAAGAGTCTCAACAAGATTCACTGCTTTACGAATATAAAAGAGGCGCTTGCTTCGGAACATGTCCAATCTTCAATTTGAAAATCTATCAAAACGGTTACGCCGTCTATGAAGGTCGCAATCACGTACAAATGATCGGTACTTACCATTCAACCATGAATGCTGCCACTCTTCTAAAGCTTGCTCAAGTTGTAGATGAGATTAAATATTTTAGCCTAAAGGATGAATATGACTTTGAGGGCATTCAAGATATTCCCGCTGTCTACAGCACTGTTGTGCGCGATGGCGTGAAAAAGCAAATCAAGAATCGATATCAAGGTCCTTCAGAATTGAAATTGTTATATGCCGCCTTTGATGAAGCAGTAAGCAATTCAAAGTGGACATTGGAATAGGAATTTTTTTTAACCAAATAAACCATGAAAATTAGTCTTAAGTTAATTGTCCTTTTGGTAATGGCAATGCCTTCTGTATTGCGCGCCAATGAGGGAATGTGGCTGGTGAGCTTGTTGAACCGCGTTCAAGAAGCGGAGATGAAAAATCTCGGATTGAATCTCACCGCTGAAGAAATTTACAACATCAACAATGCATCATTAAAGGATGCTATCGTTCGCCTCAATGGCGGTCAGTGCACTGGTGAGGTGGTAAGCGATAAGGGTTTGATTTTTACAAATCACCACTGCGCATACGATGCAATTCAAGGCCTTGCTACTGTTGAGAATGATATTCTCACCAATGGTTTTTGTGCGCGTTCTCTTGCAGAAGAATTGCCAATGCAAGGTTTCGAAATTTCTTTCCTTGTGCGCGTAGAGGATATTACCTCACAAGTTTTGGAAGGCGTTACTAAAGATATGAAGCAAGAGGAGCGTGAAGCTCTTGTGCAGGCCAAACTCGGCCAGTTGAGCGGTAAAGCTTCTGAAGGTGGTCGCTATGAAGTAGACGCTAAAAGCTTTTTCTACGGCAATGAATATTATCTCTTCGTTTACGAAACATTTAGAGATATTCGTCTAGTAGGTAACCCTCCTGAAAGCGTTGGTAAATACGGCGGAGATACAGACAACTGGATGTGGCCACGTCACACCGGCGACTTTTCAATGATCCGTATTTATGCTGATAAGGACAACAATCCTGCGGATTATTCTGCAGAAAATAAGCCTTATAAGCCTAAGCATTTCTTACCAGTCAACATCAATGGCGTGGAGCAAGGTGACTTCGCGATGATCATGGGTTTCCCTGGAAGCACCGATCGTTTCCTTTCTTCTTGGGGTGTTAAACAAGCTTTGGATCTTACCAATCCTGCAACAGTTGAAGTGCGCGATTTGAAATTGAAGACAATGAAGAAGCACATGGATTCAGATCCAGCAGTGCGTCTCAAGTATGCAGCAAAATATGCATCTACCGCCAACTATTGGAAGTACTTTATTGGACAGAGCAAAGGATTGCAGCGCTTGGATGTTTATGGTAAAAAGCAAAAGCAAGAAGCTGCGTTCGCTGATTGGGTAGCAAAGGATAAAGCGCGTCAAGCAGAGTATGGAAAAGCGCTCGATATGATCAAAGAATATTATGCGGCCACTGATGCTACTGCAAAAAGTAATGTGTACGCGCTTGAGGCAGGATTGATTGGAGCAGAATTACCACTCTTTGCTTTCCGCTTTGGACGCACGTTTGAGGCGTACGACAAAGAGCAAGATGCATCAAAGAAGCAAGCGATTTTGGAGAGCCTAAAGCAACAAGCTGAAGGTTTCTACAAGGATTACGATATGGAAACCGAGCGTGATGTATTCACCGAGTTGACCAAGTTGTATATCAAGAATATTCCTGCGGCTCAACGCCCAGAGTGGACGAAGACCATCGAAACTAAGTACAAAGGAAATGTGGATGCTTTCGTAAAAAAGATGTTCGCTTCTTCTGTTCTCGTTTCTAAAGAGAAGTGCATGGCTTTCTTGGCCAAGCCAAGCATTAAAACACTACAGAAAGATATGGCGGTGATGGTAGGAAACAGTTCTATTGAAAGTTACAGAGCAAGCTTTGCAAACAACAATCAAGAGAAGTTTGATGTTGGATACCGTCTATATGTGAAAGGACTTCGCGAAATGAATCCTGATAAGCAGTACGCACCAGATGCGAATAGCACTATGCGTATCACTTACGGTCAGGTGAAAGACTACAAAGCAGCAGATGCTGTGCGTTACGATTACTACACTACCTCAAAAGGTATCATGGAGAAGCGCGACGAAACCAATCCAGAGTTCGTTGTTCCAAACAAACTTGCTGAGTTGATCAACCGTGGTGATTATGGTAAGTATGCGAATGAAAAAGGCGAGCTTGTGGTTTGCTTCATTGCAGATCTTGACATCACTGGTGGTAACAGTGGTAGCCCAACGATTGATGGCGATGGCAATCTTATCGGTATCGCATTTGACGGCAACTGGGAAGCGATGTCTGGCGATATCGCATACGAGCCAGAATTGCAGCGCACCATAGTAGTGGACATCCGCTATGTATTGTTTATCGTTGACAAGTTGATGGGCGGAAAAAATATTGTGGATGAATTGAAGTATGCGAAGAAAAAAGAAAAGCCAGCACCAACATCAAGTGCGGCTGTTCCGAGCATGAATCCTGAGATTGCACCTCCCGCAGCACCAGCGCCTCCTGTAGCTCCCAAGGCCCCAAAAGCCCCCACAAAGAAATAGTACTATCTCAATAGAATATTAAAAAAAGCCACCGAAGTTTCGGTGGCTTTTTATTGAATTCACAATTCACAATTCACAATTCACAATTCCGAATTCCGAATTCCGAATCCTGAATCCCGAATCCTGAATCCCGAATCCTGAATCCCGAATCCTGAATCCCGAATTCCGAATTCCGAATTCCGAATTATGAATCCCCTGTCGCTGTTCGCTTTCGAATCGCTTTCACAAATTCTCTCGGTCGCTCCATGTTGATGGCGTGGGCGGCGTCGGGAAAAATATGCACGCGCTCGCGTGGGATGTTGAAATATGTGATGAGAGACTCTGCAGTTGCGAGCGGAATGAGTTGATCGTATTGCCCCCAAAGAATCGATATAGGAAAAGAAAATCGATATGCTCTTTCTTGATATTCTTTTTCTTTTGCAATAAGGCTTTCGAGGAGTTTCTTTTGCTCGTCTCTTGTAGATGGAAAGGACGGGTCGAACATTTCATTGAAAACAAAATCAGGAATAAAAGGTACTTTGTGATAAATTACTTTCAAAGATGCTTTCATTTCTTCTGGCCCCGGTGGCATCAAGAGTTCGTCGATGCCAGGCACACCCAATGACTTGGCCACGCTATCAGCATAATGGAGCGAATAGAATTTTACAGGCGCATCGTACAAAAAGAGATGCGCGATACGGTCTGGATATTTTTGCGCAAATTCTGCGGCGATAAGTCCGCCGTAGGAGTTGCCACAAATGATTATTTTTTCTTTAATGTCTAGATGGTCAATGATGGATTTCAGATGTTGCACCTGTGCTTCTACACTGTAGTCACCATTTCTAACGATGCTCGCACCGCTACACAACAAATCGGGGATGATGAGATCGTAATCATTCTTTAGCAATCGTGCGGTGTCGTACCACTGCAATTGACCCGCAGCTCCAAACCCATGTATGAGCAACATCTTCGGCTTGTCTGTGATTTTTGCATAGAAGCCATGATCACCTTGGCTGTCGGTGAAGCGCATAAACTTGATTCCCGCGCGCTCCCATTTCTTGGTTCGCTGCCGCTCAATTTGCTTAATGATATTGATCCCGAAGAGTGGTGACATAATGGATAAAAATGCAATAAAAAGAAAAATCCTCCTGACCGCATTGATCAGGAGGATTTTCATAATGTTATTTTTTTGCATAAATAAAATTATGCAGTCACGATATTCATGTTGTCGAGCACATTCATCACTTCTTTTACTGACTTAGCAGAAGCATGAAGCAATGCCATTTCGTCGTCGTTCAATTGAAGTTCGATGATTTCTTCGATACCGTTCTTGCCTAATTTCACTGGTACTCCGAGGTAGATGTCCTTGAGACCATATTGGCCGTTCAACCAAGCACAAACAGGGAAGATGCGCTTTTGGTCGCGAACGATCGCTTCAACCATTTGAGCAGCCGCTGCACCTGGAGCATACCAAGCAGAAGTACCAAGAAGGTTCACGATTTCACCGCCACCTACTTTGGTGCGCTCTACGATGGCGTCCAACTTTTCTTTGCTGATCAATTCAGTCACTGGAATTCCACCCACTGTAGTATAGCGTGGTAGTGGAACCATAGTGTCGCCATGACCACCCATCAATACCGCTTGGATATCTTTTGGTGAGCAGTTGAGTGCCTCAGCGAGGAAAGCGCGGTAACGAGCAGTATCAAGGATACCTGCCATACCAAATACTTTGCTGCTATCTACTTTCGCAGTGAGGTAAGCGCAGTAAGTCATTACGTCAAGTGGGTTTGAAACCACTACGATCTTTGCATTTGGCGAATGCTTGATCACGTTTTCAGTAACAGTTTTCACGATACCAGCGTTGGTAGCGATCAAATCGTCACGGCTCATACCGGGTTTTCTTGGAAGACCACTGGTGATTACTACAACATCCGAATTGGCTGTTTTGCTATAATCATCGGTAGAACCGATGGTGCGGGTGTCATAGAGATTGATGGGTGAAGTTTGCCAGATATCGAGGGCCTTGCCTTCAGCAAAACCTGGCTTGATATCCACCAATACCACCTCGTTCGCGATTTCGCGATGAGCCAAAACATCAGCACAGGTAGCTCCTACGTTGCCTGCACCTACCACTGTTACTTTCATTGTATTTTAATTATTGATGTTTTAAAATGATTTCCACTTGGTTTCCCCCAAATGGCGTTCAAAAGTACATTACAATTTGTAGTGTACAACTTTCGTTCGATCACTTGTTTTGTTTCTTTTATCACAATAATTTCGAATCGGGCATTATATTTGACTTTGCGCCCCGAAAATTAAATTTTTTTAAGAAAAATGATTTTTATCATCCGCTTGAAACCCTTGTTATTCGGACTTTTTGTACTAGTTACAATAAGTCTGAGCGCCCAGAAGCCTGGACAGATTTGGCCAGTTGGAGAAGAAGGAAAAGATTATAATGTTACCGACAGTAAGGGAAAGCGTCAAGGTCCATGGATTCGTGTGTATGGCTCTAATCCAAAGGCCCTTTTATACAAGGGGCAATTTGTAAATGGAGTACCCACGGGTGTTTGGGAATGGTACTATCCCTCGGGTGAATTGATGACCAAAATGAACCACATCGACGGTGAGCGCATCACCGAAAATGTCAACTATTACGATGATGGTAAAACAGTGATGAGTGAAGGAAGATTTGAACTGAAAAAGCTAAATGGAAAGCAAGTAAGAGCGCGAGAGGGCTTGTGGAAGCTTTATGATAAGGCGGGCATTTTAAGAGGTGAAGAACAATATGCAGACAGCATTCTCAATGGTCTTTGCAAATACTATTACGCCAATGGAAAATTGGTAAGCCTTCACACCTATAAAAATGGAATCAAAGAAGGTCCTTTTACAGACTATTACGATAATGGTAAAAAGGAAAGAGAAGGAACGTATCTACTTGGAGATTTCGATGGTCCATTCAAGCAATGGAATACGAACGGAACTCTCGAAAGTGAAGGGAAATTTGTGAAAGGACAAAAGCACGGCACATGGCACTTCTACGATAGTTTGGGTAAACTGGAGATCAGTATTCTCTATGAATATGGGACTGAAAAAAAGAAAAAATACAATACAGGAGTTTTCAAGGAATATCATGAATCGGGTATACCGAAAAGTGAATATACATATGAAAACGGTATAAAAGACGGACCTTTCACCGAGTGGTACGACATTGGGGAGTTCGTTCAGGTTCCTGGTTCTAAAGAGGATATGGAAATGGGTATCATGTATCGCGAGAAGCTGAATGGTACACAAGTCAAAATGCAAGGGGATTATGCAAATGATTTGCTCGAAGGCGAAGTCATTTATTACTCTGAAAAAGGTCAAATAACAAAAATCGAGGTTTACGAGTCAGGCAAATTAATTAATACACGCCAACCGAACGAGTAGGTGTTTGAAGTGTTTATGTGTATATTCGTTTAGTTATGAAATGGATCTACACATTGGTATTTGCGCTCAGCACTGTTTTGACCTTCTCTCAAACAGCTCCAGATTACTATTACATCCGTTTTAGCGATAAAGAAGGAACGCCATACTCTCTGGACAATCCCCAAGCCTTTTTATCTCAAAAAAGTATTCAACGACGCATCGATTGGGGCATACCGCTCGAGTGGAAGGATTTGCCTGTCAATCAAGATTATGTCAATGAAGTGCTTTCCATTGGAGGATGCAGCAAACATCATGTATCGAAGTGGTTTAATTCGATGACTTTAAAAATAGAGGATACGTTGCGACGACAAGAGATTCTTGACTTCGTAGCAGCGCTGCCATTTGTGTTGGAAGTTAGAGATTACACAGTCACTGCGTCATCTTCAAACGCTGATAAGCTTTCGTTGGTAGAAAACAGAGATGCTGCAGATGGTTTTAATATCGAAGATGAATACCGTCAGTTTTATGGCCCCTCGTTTCGTCAGGTGAGCATGATCAATGCGCATGTGCTTCACGAACTTGGGTTTACTGGTGAAGGTGTTGAAATAGCTCTTTTCGATGCGGGTTGGAATATGACCGATCAACTGTCGGTTTTTGAAAGACTACGAGACGAGGGAAGACTTTTAGGTACAAGAGATTTTGTTTTTATAAATGAGAATAATGTCTTCAATCGCAGCAATCACGGCACCTTCGTTTTGAGCACCGTTGCAGGCTTTATGCCCGACTCGCTCATTGGTACTGCACCCGATGCCTCTTATTATTTATTCAGAACAGAAAATCCTGAGTCGGAATATTTGATTGAAGAAGACAATTGGGTAGCTGCAGCAGAGTACGCGGATAGTTTAGGAGTAGACATTATCAATTCAAGTTTGGGCTATAGCCGCTTTGATGATCCTTCGATGGATCATACCTATGCCGATATGGACGGAAATACCACGCGTTCGGCGATAGCGGGCGATATAGCGGCTTCTAAAGGAATTTTAGTAGTTAATAGTGCGGGTAATTCCGGACATCAACCATGGTTCTATATCACATCGCCTAGCGATGGTGACAGCGTATTGTGTGTAGGTGCGGTAAACGCAAATGCACATAGAGCATTCTTCTCCAGTTTTGGTCCAGCGGCAGATGGCGACGTCAAACCTAATGTGATGGCGATGGGACAGGCTACTGTTTTCGCTGATCTAGACGGCACCATTCGCACCGGGAATGGTACTTCATTTAGCAGCCCCATCATGGCCGGTGGCGCGGCTTTGCTATTGCAAGCCACGAAAGGAAATAAAACGAATATGGAAATTTTCCAAGCGATTGAGGCGAGCGCTCATCGTTATAATTATCCTTCCGATTCTCTCGGCTACGGCATTCCAGATTTGTGGAAGGCATTGTTGGCATTGAATGTACCGCTCTCACAAGACTTAAGAGAAGATATGGTGGTATTGTTTCCCAATCCCGCCACGGATCGCATACACGTGGCAGCGCAGTGGTTGCAAGGGTTGGATCAAATAGAATATGATATGTTTGATATCTCGGGACGGAAAGTATTATCAGGAAAATCAATGCTCACCGCTGGTCCTGACAAATCTGTCGTCACCATCACTTGGCCCGAAGCGCAATTCGCCCCCGGCGAATACTTCCTCGAACTCAGAAGTGACAAGGAGACGAGGAGAGGGAGGGTGGTAATAAGATAATAAGAGAGTAGGCTAGTAAGAGAGTAGGCTAGTAGGCTAGTATGCTAGTGTGATAGTATAAAATAAAAACCCCCATGAAATAAATTCAATGGGGGTTGTTTTTTTAAAGCTCCTTCGTCACTAGTCACTAGTCGTTAGTCTCTAGTCACTAGTCGTTAGTCTCTAGTCGTTAGTATCTAGTCACTAGTCGTTAGTCACTAATCAAGCGTTTGCTCTCGTCTTTGGGGAGGCGGCCATGATTTCGTCGTTGGCGAATTCTTTGAACTTTTCGAAGTTGTTTACGAATTTTTCGGCGAGCTCGTTGGCTTTTGTGTCGTAGGCATTTTTATCTGCCCATGTGTTTCGTGGATTGAGCAATTCGGTTGGGACATCAGGACATGATGTCGGCATAGCCAATCCAAATACTTCATGCGTTTCGTAAGTCACATTATCCAACTTGCCTTCGAGGGCTGCGGTGATCATCGCGCGAGTGAATCGCAATTTGATGCGCTCGCCAGTGCCATATGCTCCGCCGCTCCAGCCGGTGTTGATCAACCAAACTTTTGCACCACTCTCATCAATTTTTTTACCCATCATCTCTGCATATTTGGTAGGATGCAGTGGAAGGAAAGGTGCGCCAAAACATGCGCTGAAAGTAGTCGTTGGTTCTGTGATGCCCGCTTCAGTACCAGCAACCTTCGCAGTGTATCCGCTGATAAACTGATACATCGTCTGGCCTTTGGTGAGCTTGCTGATTGGAGGCAATACACCAAACGCATCACAGGTGAGGAAAAATATATTTTTTGGAATGCCACCCATGCTCGGCTCCATGATATTATCGATGTGATAAAGTGGATAGCTCACGCGGGTGTTTTCTGTTTTCTCTTTGTCGGTATAGTCAGGTGTTACGCCGTCTTCTTCGAATCCGATATTTTCTAAAATCGCACCGAAGCGAATCGCATCGTAGATCTGTGGTTCTTTCTCTCTCGTCAAGTCGATGGTTTTAGCATAACAACCGCCTTCAAAATTGAACACTGAATTGTCTGCCCATCCATGTTCATCATCACCGATCAAACGGCGATTTGGATCAGAAGAAAGAGTCGTTTTACCTGTTCCAGAAAGTCCAAAGAATACTGCAGTGTCTCCATCCTTGCCAACGTTGGCCGAACAGTGCATGCTCAATACACCTTTGTCTTGAGGCAATACATAATTCAATACAGTGAAAATGCCTTTCTTGATTTCTCCTGTATAACCTGTGCCACCGATGATGGCCATTTTTTTGGTGAAATTGATGATTGCGAAATTGTGTTGACGCGTACCATCGATTTCTGGATCAGCCATAAAACCAGGAACACAGATGACGTGCCAGTCGGGCTTTATCGTTTCGAGTTCTTCTGCCGTTGGGCGGAGGAACATGTTGTATGCAAACATATTGCTCCAAGGGAATTCTGTCACCACCCGAACGTTCATTCGGTAGCGAGGATCGGCGCACACATAAGCGTCTCTCACATACACATCGCGACCAGTGAGGTATGACTGCATGCGTTCGAAGATGCGATCAAATTTGTTCGCATCAAATGGAATATTGAATTGCGACCACCAAACAGTATTTTCGGTGACTGCATCTTTTACAATAAACTTATCTTTTGGTGAGCGGCCGGTGAATTCTCCGGTATCAATGGCGAGGGCGCCTTTATCAGATAGTACACCCTGACCGAGGTGGAGTGTTTCTTCAACGAGCTCTGCGGGGTGTAGATTCCAGAAAGCTGTTGCTACGTTTTTCAAACCTAAATAATCAAGACTTGCCCCTTCGGGCTTCTTTCCAATGTGATTCATCTGTTTTTGTTTGGTTCGACTGTCATTGAGTTCGAGTGGCAAA
>JBKCOM010000137.1:0-7798 GCA_046309775.1 Flavobacteriales bacterium | reverse complement strand
TAAAGTAGACACCAACTCCTCTGTTGGTAGATTGCCATAGACATATTCAAACTCTACCTTCTCTGTAATCATTCCAAGCCTCGAAGAACCGTAAATATGACGCTCAGCAAGATGATATGATTCTGGGGTTTCGAGGTCGTGCTCATACACGGCCATCACATTGCCGCTCGCATCTCTCACATAATAGGTGACGTGCTTCGCAAACGATGTCTGTCCATCTATCACATATTTTGCAACTCGATTCCCCATCGCGTCATACTCAAACTTCAAATTATCCTTTCCGCTCGAAGATACGAATCTTACTTCACTGATTTTACTATCCACCCTCCAAATAATTTCTTCGATGCCAATTTGAGATAGCTCATTATCACTCACTTTGTCCTATAAATTCTAATAATTTCTCCATTCGCTCTGCCAATCAAAGCATGAATAAAACTTCGATTAGTTAAAATTAAAACCGAGTCTCCATTTTCATCAATTTGATAACCATCTTTATAATTCGTTTTCAGAGTCCCCACCACATACCACACATTTGTGTCAGATGACAAACTCACATCAATCAGATAAGAGTTTGAATCAATATCATAGTCTCTTTCCCAAGCTTTTACCGCCAATAGTTTCGCATCTTCTACATTAAGTGTTGGTTTATTACCGTCTACTGTTTTCTTTCCATAAAAATGGCATCCTAATATAGTAATCGTAAAGAAAATACTTACAATAAATTTCATTCTCAATAATTTAAGGCGTCCATACACAAAAATAACCATACAAACCATCAGTCTTTCCTTGGTCGCGCAAAAACCCTAAAACCTGTATCTATCGAGTGCTTGTCGCGATAATGAAGAATTCCAACATAAGCTGTTGAAGTATCATCATCTAAATATCCACCACCAAATTTATAATGCTTGTCGCATATCATTTCGGCCACATTGCCTTGCAAGTCATAAATACCCATATAATTATATCGAAGAGAACCTACAGGCATGAGAGAACAGTTCTCATAGAGTCCCTCATATTTGGGATTTCTAAATGATTTAGTATTTACCCTTGACATTCGATATTTTTCTGGAATAAAAGTATTAGCATTTAATACACTTTCTTTTAAAAAAAACTCGAACCCCAGGGAAAGTAATCCCTATTTAACGTAAGGCACGAGTCTATGCTTATGCTGTCATGCTGACCTAGATCTTTGGCCCACCCACCCATAAATGGTGATAGGACTGCTTTACTTTTCTCAATACCATATATAGCTAAATAGTGCTCCCAATAGGGAACAAAATAAATAAAGTTACTATCCTTTGAAGATAACCAGTCCGTGTAACTCTTTGCTATTTCCAAAGAAATAAAAATCACAGGATAATTAAAATATGCTTGATGATCATGATAGTCGGTTCGTAGCTCAACATCCAAAGGACTTAAACTCGAGTTCAGCATTATCTGTTCTCGTTGAAACCTTATAGCCTGCTTCACAGAGTCATGCTGACTTTCTAGAAATAAATTGAAGTCCCCATTTGAAACCTCAAATTGCGCAACCAAAAGTGAATCATTAATCTTTACAAAACCTTTTGGAGAACTCTGGGCGAAACCATCTTCACATAACGTGAAAAATGATAAGAGTAGATGAAACATTAAAATATATCTATTCTTCCAACATTGCAGGTGTTCCATTGAGCACCTCTTGACTAGTCTGAGTAGTTCCTTCATGATCCTTACCATTTCTCATTGAGTTTTAACTTTAACTTCAATATCCTAACTCTTTTTAGAAAAATTAAATTACATCATTTTGTCACAATCCTAGAGCGTGAATCTATCAATTTGATGGCATTCAGGTCTTCCATTCATCTAATGCCACCCCCTAGCTCACGACATTTTCAATCTTCCATTCTTCCATTCTTTCAATCTTTCAGTCTTTCATTCTCCCAATCTTCCATTCTTCCATTCTTCCAATCTCCCAATCTCCCAATCTTACCTTGTCCCCCCAAATTATTTCTTCGCAGTAAATTGTTTTTGCTCCTAACCCGAATGCAAGCACTGCTTAACATGCTGCAGCACTGTCAGTCCTTTCTTAATATCCCATAGGATAATTATTGTAACTACCTAATCTTTACTTTGGAAAAAAAACAGAATACATAATAAAAAAGAAAAGTATATAAAAAACAGTCAATCGCACTTTGTGCAATCGAATGCAAAAAAAATCTGTCACTTCATTCTTTCCCTTCTAGCATGAACGTGAAACTTATTCAAATCCTTCAGATTTATCCAAGATGCGCTATCAATATTAGATTCACTCGAAATGCGACTGTACAAAATTTGAGACCAAATTGTAAGTATTAAAGAAACTATTAGCAGTGTTTAAATCATTATAAAATAGTATTTTAATCCTCTATAAGTATTCTAATTTACAACTTCTAATATAAAAATTATAAGCACCTACCAACCTATTCTTTTTCTTTTTCTGTTTCGCTTTGCAATTCACACTGATCTCATAATACAATAAACCGTTATTTGCATCTGAACTTCTAACGCAAAATAACGTTTTCCTCCAGAACTCATTTATAATAAATTTAATTCCGAAACTATCTGGACTTAATGTATTCCATTCTAATATAAAATCTTCGTTAACACTATCAAAAACCAAAGATTCTTTAAAAATAATTATACCCAAGGAAACTACTTCTCCATTCATAGAAAATTCTACATCAATTGAATCTTTTCTTACTTCGTTCGAAATTTCACGACTGAATTTTTCCCTCAGAAGGATTTGACCTTGAGTGCTCTTTCTTCCAACTTTCCCTTCAATGTCTAAGAATGCTAGTTGAATGGCATAAATGATTTGGTTGTCGCATATCTCAAATTGACAGACTTTTCCATTGCCATTGGTACTATTTCTGGTTGTAATTTTAATCTCATCGCTATCTACATCAAGCCTTCTAGCACAATTAATCATATCTCTTCGAAAAGTATCATTATAAAATTCAGACCATTCGGTCATTTCTATTTCTACTAATAAAGTATCTACTCTAAAGCCCGCACAAACAAAAACTAACTCCCTTGAACTAATGATATCTTTATTCATCCTATCAATATAGGCCTTTCCCGCAAACTCAACATTTCTCACCAAATATTTCGAATTAACCCCTGATGAAATCCAGCTTTTTAGAGTTTCCTTTATTTGATCTAAACTGTCATTGGATACAACATTTTCGTGAACTTCTGTTTTTGTCATATGACCATAATCCTCTAGTGTACCATCAGAATTTAAAAAGACAAAATTCCCAACTAATGATGTTCTAGGATGCTCGTAGCAATGCCATTCTTGCCCCTTCATCTCCCTCGAAAGAAAAGAGAAAAATGCACATAAAACAATGATCCCAATATATTTATATTTCATATCAAAAAACACTATTTTCGAGTAAATTAAATAATTAATTTCCCGGTAGCATCAACAAATTAACTCGCACAATTATCGACTTTCGAATAACATAGTCTTCAGCAACTCTCAGCTCTAAATAAACCTTATTCCGAGGGAATCCCAAAGCTTCAATTGCAGAAGAAATGATATAAAACAGATTTAAGGAAAATGAAATCTCAGTATCATCCTTTAAATCTGTAACATAAATTATCACTTTCATTCCATCTGTACAAGGTAATTCATACTTCTGAATCACTCTTATGGGACCTATCAAATACTTATCTAAATCTCCTTTACTCGCCAAAACATCAACACTATCCCTTTCGATTACTGATTCAAAATAGTAACTTCCCTGACCCCTCGTCTCTAGAGAGAGAATAACAGATAGAACAATGAATATTTCTTTAAAATTCATTTTTATCAACAAATTTTCGAATAAACCCTCACAATGATTTTCTTTCTAAATTCAAAAAACGAGTTAAAAGATTGGGTAAAGTATATCGGATTACCAATCTGGCATTCCTTATTTAGATTATTCATTAACATGATTAATCCCAAAAAGTGCTTCTTATTTTCAAGAATCGGTTTTCTCGAATGATATTCTATTACCAAGTAATATTTATCATGATTTACTGAAAGACCTTCGATCTTATCGCAAATCTCCAATAAACTCCTATCATTTAAATCATCCAAATAAAAATTCAATAACGCATTAGCTTTTTCTTGACAATAACCATTAAATGAACTAAATATACTTATGATTATCAGAATCATTATTTTTTTTGAAATCATTCCTTAACTTCCATTTTATTTTTAGTTTCCACTCCATCACAAACGTTGCCGGCACCAGAGTTTGTATCATCAAACTGATGGGTCTTTGTTATACTAGTAGAATATTCCGTGACGGTTCCATCAGAGTTTTCAACAATTCTCTTTTTATCTTCTTTAACTGTTCCAACAACTAAACTTGATGTGGTTAGATTCTTGTCCAAAACATATTGCAGAACATCCACAAAATGAAACGTGGAGATAACAGGAGGATTTCCTGTTGATAATGGTCCATTTGACATGAAATCTTTATCTAAATTATAACAAGCTACTGAAAATGGTGTAGGGTTCAACTTTTTCACCCCATTGTCTATAATATAAGCTAAATATCTCTCATCAAAGCCAAGTTGGTGACCTACTTCATGAATACCAACACTGAAATCTTTAGAGGTTACTCCTTCATTAATTCCAATCCCGGTGTAGCCGTGTGAAGAAGAAGTTGCCGGTTCAATGCGCATTAGATTATCACCAGGAATAATTCCATATGCTTCAGCATTTTCAATGGATTCCATAGCGTTTTCAGTAATAGGCCCTTCATTTAGCCCCATTTTCTTACAAGTCTCATTCAAGTTTTCATCGAAACAGAATTTTACGTTTATTGTTACATTCCAACTGACGTTTGGATCATTTGGATCTCTGATTAATTTTGAATTATCCATTGCATTAAACTCCTTGTTCCAGCTATCGCAAATTTGGTTCATTTCTTCTGAGGATAAATCTCCATGCAAATAGATGGTTGTTTCGAGTGTTATCTGTTTTTTTTCATAATCGATAATAAGCCTTCCATCATTACCTGTAGGGTCAATAAAAACTAGAGGAGAGTTCCAGACGAATGAATAAGGACTACTTCCTGGATGCTTTGAAACAAATGCATCTGCACTCAACCACCTTCCCAATCGCACATCCAATATCCTCGCACCGAAGTCATAGGCACCGCTAAAGGTTTCGTTGTCCTTTTCCATACCATTAAACCCATACCGATACCCCGCGCTCCAACTTCTACCAGAGAGCGTCACACCGAACGGACTGTAGTCTTGGGAGGATACAACAACTGTGGTGTAGCTTACAACGGAGGCTCCGGAAATCACTGGAATTTTCCAATCACTTATGACAGCAAGCACATTGCCAAGGTGGTTCGACAGTTCGTATTGTCGCGAACCAATGGTGTATTCCAATTCAAAATTCACCGTTTCTTCAAGAACCAACGTTGCCACTAATTCTTCCGTTGGCAGGTTGCCGTATACATATTCAAATTCTACCTGTTCAGTTATCATCCCCACACGTGAAGATCCATAAATATGGCGCTCAGAAAGATGATATGATTCTGGGGTTTCGAGGTCATGTTCATACACGGCCATCACATTGCCGCTCGCATCCCTCACGTAAAAGGTGACATGCTTCGCAAACGATGTCTGTCCATCCATCACATATTTTGCTACTCGATTCCCCATCGCATCATATTCAAACTTCAAATTATCCTTATCGCTCGAAGATACGAATCTTACTTCACTGATTTTACTATCCACCCTCCAAATAATTTCTTCGATGCCTTCTAAGGCGTCACTTTCCAATTCGCCAATCTCCGTGTAACGGTAATTGTTATTGTTGATATCCACATTTCCCCCCACAAGGTTCACGGGTGTTGTGGCTCCAATGCGGCCAGTACCTATGATTAGTAGTCAAATTTAATAATGCTTAAAGCCCCATGTTGCCAAATCCTCACTTTATAAATAACAGAATCATTAATTGAGAAATAGTAAATACGTTTCAAATCATCAAAGAACCCTGTCATAAGATCTATTCTTAGAACCGAGTATTTTTCAATTAAATGATCATATATATATGAATTCAATAGTTCCAAATCCTCGGATTTAATTGATTTTCCAAAAATGTACTTTTCATACCCCTTCAATCCAAATTCATCGGAGTAAGAGATTTTTGTACTGAAAAAAGAAGGAGCCAAACCTTTCCGCCTTATTTCATCAAAATCTAAATATTCCAAAAAACTACTCGTATTGAATAATGTATTAAGAGAATTATTTGCAATTCTGGTTATTTCGCCACTTTTAAGTACAAATGACATTTTGGAAAAAGGAAATCGACATACCATGGTATCATTACTGAAATAAATCGTAAGATAATCAATCGTTGTAAAGTCCTTTTTTATTGAAATACAAAGAGAGTCATCACTTTTATATAAGCTTACCATATCCTCCCTTGTATTCATATTGCTCAATGTATCTCTATAAAAAACACCTTTTGATATATATGTATTAGTAATAATTCTCGCTTTCTGGATAGATTCAAAAATGCATGTATCCAAAAAAACACTTTCAGGATGATGATAAAGGAATGACTGACCTTTTGATAACAAATTCAACAATAAAAAAAAGAATATTGCAACTGACCTAAAGAAATCTAGGGTTAGCATGCCTAGATGACTTATTTCCTTTTGGTTGGTTTCGTCTTTTATCATTATTGCTTTTGTTTTTATTTTTTGCCTTTTTACTTTGCTTATTTTTAAAATCGACTTCTAATTCCCATGGTATTTTGTAGAATAAAGCCGTTCCATTGTTACTTATTAACGGTTCATTTGTAAGCCCTCTTGCAAGGTTCTCAACCACATATCCTGGTTTTTGAGTATCCTGTCCCTTTTGATTTCTAATAAATGGATCAATTTTGAAAAATCCAGTCATTAGCATATTGAGCATTGAGTAAGCTGGGATTGCTTGAATGGTTTTTGAATCTCCGCCAATTGAAGGAAAATAAAATTCTGTCGAAACCGCGTCTTCATGGATAATACAATAGTATTTCTTAACACTTTCGCTTATATCCACTACCTTGCCAATAATCCCTGTGCTATTTTCCTCTTTTTGAGCTTTATCATAATTATTGGCTATACCATTTCTCAAATCAAATCCGGTTTTTCCAAGAAGATCTTCTCTAAATGTACTTTCTTCTTCTTCTACCAACAATGCCAGATTATCTTTATCATTTACATACTCTATCTGATAAATCATCGTACTGTTAATGATTTGATAAATTCCATTTATAAGAGCTTGCGCATCTGGATTATCCTTGAGGCCTGCTAGTGCTGTTTGAAAATCTGCCTCTGAAATTTGTGCTACTTGATTTATATCCGCTTGAGCTTCTAGAAGTCCGACAAATATATCTGCGCCATCAATCTTGCATAATATTGCGGAGATATCTGAAATGAATTGGTTTACATCTCCCTGAACTACGTTACCGTCCACGTCTGTGTTGGTAATTACGCTATTCAAGGCAAAACAATATCCACTATTTGAGTTGTAGAGCCTTACAAATTTATCCACACTCATCCACCTGCCCAACCTCACATCCAATATCCTCGCACCGAAGTCATAGGCACCGCTAAAGGTTTCGTTATCCTTTTCCATACCATTAAACCCATACCGATACCCCGCGCTCCAACTTCTACCAGATAGTGTTACGCCGAAGGGGCTGTAGTCTTGGGAGGATACAACAACTGTGGTGTAGCTTACTACCGAGGCTCCGGAAATCACTGGCACTTTCCAATCG
>JBKCOM010000136.1:0-37007 GCA_046309775.1 Flavobacteriales bacterium | reverse complement strand
GAGCTATCAGCTTTAATGTCGGCGAAAATGACAAGATTGGTGCGGCCGAAAACGCCAACGATATCCCTGAAATAGGTTGTCAACGTCAACTCATCGCCCTTTTTGAGATTTCCCTTATAACATTTGAGGACGGTGATTTTTTCGCTGTTCTCGGAAGTTTTAGTGCATTTAACTAGCGCAATGATATCCGAGTGATCAAAGTACCCTTTCCAATCTGCGGATGAAATCAAGGAGCCTAGAACAAAAAGTACTGAGAGTATAAGTTTTCGGGAAATGCTTGAAATCGTTTGAGTGTGAAGCATGCTTTTTTCTGAGTTTAGAATTTCTAGTGCGAGAGGCTGGAACTTTTCAGGATAAAGATAGCATTTTCTATTTTCCACAAATCAGCAGAATAGTTAACATGAAATTTGTCAGCCTGTTCAGGAAATAGGCTGTAGGGGTAATATGCGGTAATAAGCCCTAAAAACATCTAACCTAAATGAATGTTGATTCAACAGAGTTAGGTTCACTGAATGTACAACCACGCTCTTGCAGGAATTTCAGGTATTCCTCTTCAAACTCTCTTCCGCGTTCTTGCAGGATAGCGGGTGCGGGATCAAAATATTCAGGGGCATTGATATCACCCTTTACAACGGCAAGATCTAAATTGGTTAAATGCTTACAGCTAGCATGTGCTGACAAATCACTTGCTGATAGAATAAGTAGATCATCGATAAGTTTCATAATATTACATTCTAAAAAGTTGACTAAATATCGGTAAAACTAACAATGGATAACCGAACCTCAAGATTTTAACAAAGTGTCTTTTTGCTTCAGAAGGGTATTCAATTCAACATTCATTTCTACCTTCTTGTTGAACTGCTGTTCCTTAGTAATAGCCTTTTGTAGATGTGTTATTTTCCTTTCAATATTCGCAAGGATTTTTGACTGTTCAATCATTTCATTCAAATTCTTACTTTGAACGGTTTTGCTATTTGGATTAAGAGATTTACAAAATTCTAGGTAAACAAAGTCTAAACTCTTACTTAATTGCAATGAATAGTTCCAGTTTGCTATTGAAAACCAATCCGTTTTATAATGCCAATCAATTATTGCTTTATCGGGGTTCGTTGGATTTTGGTGCTTAACCGATGTAGAAAGAATACATTCATCAAGAAATGATGTTAGAAATATTATTGGATATGGTATAGACTTGTCAATAAGATGGATTATCTCGTGGGGATAATCCTTTCGCTTCATTTCTACATTGAATATTTGTATTTCTTGAATCTCTTCGAAAGGAAGATTTATTGTCTCTGTGCTTAGCTTATTTTTCCAAACTATTCGACTAATAAAAGACGTAAGTGTTTTTTTTTGTTTCGACGTAGCATAAGAGTCAAAAGCATTCTTAGGAATTACCTTATCTACTTTAGTTCTATCGGGTAGTTTAAATGGGTTCATCAGCGCACAATGAGGAAGGAAACTAAACTAAAGTCTTCAATTCCTTTGAACTTATCCTTAAGAGCTGTAGTTCCACCAGCTTTGAAAAGACTTAAAACCTCTTTTTCCTCCTCTGTCTTTAGGATAGTTCCAATGCTTTGTTTCAAAAGAGCCGAGAATTCAGTCATGTTGTGATATTCATCGGTCTGAGCACTTAATTGCTTGCAAAGCGCCTCCAAAGGGTCTTTCTTTCCTTTGCAAAGCAAACGCATGGCATCCAAAATTTTCTTCGATTCTACGTGACTTAATAAGAGCTGTCCAGAATTTTTAATGTATACCAAATAATAAGGATGAAGACGGTTAAGCTTGTCGATGTTTACACTCGAATTTACATTCTTCAGAACGAAGATGACCCCTGAACTTAATGCAGTCGTAGCTTCCACAACAGCGTGAAGACCCTCTGGAATATGAGTTAATTCTCCGTAGGACTTTATATATCCTGAGAGATCAACTCTAAAGTCATTGAGTCCAAGGTCTGTAATACTCACTCCTTCTCGCAGATCCTCAAGATCAATAACTTCTTCTTGCAATTTTTGTAATTGAATTTTTCGGTACTCCAGATCCTTTTCATCGGTATTCAACATGTTGTCATCACCAGTACTAGCAAGGTTACTAATGAGCATGCGACTTTCTACCCTCTGCTTGAGATTTATGTATGCATCTAAGGTAACATCGGGCCAAAAGTTGACCATTGTAATACTCTCATTGATGGAGCCTATACGGTCAATACGTCCGAAACGTTGAATTATTCGGACTGGATTCCAGTGAATGTCGTAATTAATCAAGAGATCACAATCTTGAAGGTTTTGCCCCTCCGAAATACAATCTGTGGCTATCAATAAATCTATGCTCTCTGTGATTTTGGGGTAGATCTTATCTTTATCCTTTGAGAGGGGTGAAAAGCAACTAAGTAAGGGATTAAGATCAGAAGGAATATTCTTACAGTTACTAATTTTTCTATTTCCTGAGATAAGTGCCGTGTGTATACCAAATCTATCCTTGAAGTGCTCCTGCAAACTTTCATATAAGTAGTTCGCGGTATCGGCGAAAGCAGTGAAAATTATAGCCTTCTTGTTGTCCTTATTGAAAGGATTTTTTATTTTATCTTCTAAAAGCGAAATGAGTTGTTGTAGTTTGTGATCCTTGTCCTTGGTGATATCAACGATACTACTCCATAGCTCATTCAGGACATTCAGGTCTTCTAACAGATCTTCTTTCCACTTTCGTGTATCCATATCAGCAATATGAACCTTGACCTTCTTTCCAAAAACGTTCTCTTCATCTCCCCAGTCAGAATCCCAATCAAAATTCTCATCATCCATCTTCGCCTGAATCCCAACAAACTCTCCCTGCTCTCCAAGCGCAATTGCTTTAGTTGCCTGTTCAATTTGAGTGATGATACCTTCCAGAGTAAGTCTGAATGAATCAACGGAGCTTTCAAGTCGCTTCAATAAGTTAATACGCATGAGGACTTTCAAACTGCTTTCGCGGTCTATCTGAGTTAATCTACCAGCCTTTCCTTTACTATCATACAAATCTGCATAATACTGCATCTTACTAGGCAAGATGTAATACAGGGGAGAGTAGATGGATAAATTCAACAGGGTCAGTCTCTCCGCAATATGCTGATAAGTAATTTCATCATTCTCAGTTAGTGGACTTTGAATTGAAACTGGCTTATTTCGCTCGGCGAATTTTCCAATTTCCGAAGTGTCGTAGTATGTGGTAATATGCTTTCTTGATCGAGCTATTGTTAGCGAATCAAGAATTTCAAAAAAGTCAAAGTCCAGCATATCCAAGAGCTTCTCAGTTGTTCTCTGAGACGCATCAAATTTGCTCCAAACATTGAAGGCTTGCTGTGCCTTACGGAACACGACATCGATACTCTTTTCAGTATCTAGCTTGTCATCTATCTTTTCTGCATCGCCCTCATAGGCAAGTGCCAATTGATTTCTAAGGTCATTAAACCGATTGTTTACAGGAGTTGCAGAAAGCATCAAAACCTTGGTTTCGATACCTTCTTGAATAACTTTTCGAAGAAGTTTTTGGTATCTGTTCTCTTTACCAACTACAGTCGAATTGTTTCTAAAATTGTGAGACTCATCAATCACAATAAGCCCGTAATTTCCCCAATTGACGGATTCTAGATTTCGACCATTGCTTACACCGCTTTCTCTCGATAGATCTGTATGAAACAAGACATCGAAACGAAATCTATCACCAGAGAGAATATTATTTTTATCATTGTGTCTGTAAGTATTCCAGTTGGCCTCCAACTTTTTCGGACACAAGACCAGAACATCCTTGTTGCGCATTTCATAGTACTTGATTATCCCGAGTGCTGAAAACGTTTTTCCCAAACCAACACTATCAGCCAAAATACAGCCCTTGTATTTTTCAAGCTTATTGATTGCGCCAATTACAGCATCTTTTTGGAAATTGAATAACTTACTCCAAACAACAGAATCCTTGAAGCCTATCTGATCATTAGGAAGGTTGTCCAATGAGATGTCCTTCAAGAAGTCATTGAAAATATTGTAGAGGGTTATGAAGTAAATGAACTCGGGACTATTCTCTTTGTAAGCACTTTCAAAATAATTCTGTACCTTTTGAGTGACATCTTTTAAGTCTTCTTCATTCTCCCAAATTTCATTGAACCAATTCAGGTAAGCACGACTATCGGGGAATTCGGACTTTTGAATTAATGTAGGAAAGCCCTTCTTTTGTGTAATTCCTAGATCAGAAGTAGTAAAGCTTGCCAAGTTTGAGTATGCAAATTCTTGTTCTTCACTGTTCTTCAAATGAATCATTCCATTGATAGGAAGATTGTGATGCTTATTTGACTTGAATACCACTTTTTCTTTCACCCACTTCGAACATTCCCTTGCAATGGCTCTTTGATTGAGTTGATTTTTCAAGCGTAACTCAAACTCACCACCACACAATTCTGTCTCTTTGTAGATGTGAGGAATATAGAATAATGGAGTATGCTTGTTGAAGTTCTCTTCCATGAATGTCGGAGAACTAAAAATGAATCGTAATTCATCAATATTGTTTAGCTCCTTCTTTAGTGCTTCATATGCATAAATTGAGAAAGAAGACGCCGCAATACTGAGCTTACTTCCTTTGCGAAGGCTTTCTTTGAGGTCTTCTCCTAGTCTGATATTTACATTGTCAATTAGCTTCATAATTAGAACTCAAAATAGTTGAATGTACCGAAAATGCACTTAAGAAAAAATCGCTATTGATCATGCTTCCTCTTCACTTATATTCATCATCATATTGTAATGTCCAATATTATCAGTATAATAAAAGATATTTTTAAAAACAATTAAGTATTTTGGAATTGTTCCATCTGGTGCCTCGACGAATAAATCATCAGGTAATGTATGAGAACCCTCATTAGCCCAACTCAATAATGACCTACAAATTTCTCTTTCTTCCTGAGTTGAAAATTTGCTCATTAACACATCATCTCTTTTGTTGCCCAAAATGCTAAAATAATTTTCAAGTATTCTTCGTAATGTATTTTGAATGGTAATTCCTGAATTGTTTTCCCATTCTCTTAATTCACGCCACAGCAGTTCATAAGAAGACTGAATTGGATTCTCTTCAGCATAGAAATGAATTGATGAAACTTTATTGTTCTTCCGTAAGATCCAGAACTGGGATTTTTCACCCTTCCTATTCGATCCTTCATAGGAAACTTCCTTGTGAAAATAAACATTGTGAGTTAGCAAGATAATCTGCTTAATGTTACCTAAATCAGATTTTACACGCTTGATTATTTCCTTGATTAATGTGCTTACTACAAACAGAACATTGCTATCCAAACTTGAAATAGGGTCATCGATTACCAAAATTCTCTCATCATTTACCGTTTCTTCTGTTTCACCGCCTTTTGCGAGTTGAAGAAAATACAAAACCGTTATAAACGTAATTTCTCCTTCGCTTAATGTCGCTTCGGCGATTTCACCATCTTCTCTTAGTATTTGATAAAATCCTTGCTCTGCACTAGGAACAATTGAAAAGTTCAAAAAACCGTATGATCGCAGTGTTCTATTAATTTCATCGATAGTCGGCTTTATGCTAGTAACATTCTTGCTAAGAATTTGAATTTCGGCATTAAGTGCTTTGTATTCTCTGGTCTTCTCGGATAATTGAGTTTCGAGAGATCTAATACCACTGTCTAAGCCATCCCTTTCAGAAATGAATTTTGCGATGTCAGTTCTAAATTCTTCAATAATGAATTTCCAAATTGATTGTGTTAGACTTTCTTTTTCGGCATTTAGGTTGTTGACAATGTCATTATGCTTCCTTATTTCCTCATTTGCATTTTTGATTAAACCAGAAATTAAATCCAGTTGGTCTTCTAATGAAAAAAATTCAACACTTCTGCTTGGCTCCTTAGCTTTAGTGTTTAGAACCTCCAAATTTGCAGTGTTCTGACTTACTAAGGTTTTAAGATATACCGAGAACATATCGATATCTAACTTTGTCTCCTTGAAACTCTTCTGACTTGTTTCAATACCATTCAGTTCATTGACTAGGTTTTGAAACAAAAGAACATATTCCTGTTTCAATTCTTTCACTGATTTTATATCATTCAAGTAAGCTTCATCAAACAAGTTTTCTAACTGCTTTTTGAAGTCTTCCGAAATTGTTTGCTTTTGGCAGAAGGGACATGTTTCATCACCTTCTTGAACATAACTTCTTCCTTGACTGACCCAATCAGTGATGTTAAGTTTCTGCACAAGTTTTGCTATACCAACATCTGCTGTTCCGACTATTATTTTCTTCCAAATAGGATTAGCTTCGATTTCGAGTATCCTACTATAATGAATTGTGGTGATTGACGGAATGATTTGTGGAACTTCGCCAAAAATGGTTAGCGCCTTTTCTCTTAATTCTTCAAGAGTTTTTAAATTAGCGGAGTTATTCGAAAACTCTTTGAGCAGTCTTTTTTTAAATAACTCGCCAGATTTCATCGAGCCTATAAATGCATCCTTGAATTCTTTATCATACTTTTTGAAAATCTTCTTCCAACTCTCATCTGTAAATCCCTTTTCTAAATCATCCTTTCTTTTTAATAGACCGTTCAGGGATTCTCGTTTTTTAACACCATCCGCCTTTATGATTTTTAACTCTTCATTTTTATCCTCTATTACCTTTATTTCTTTCGCCGTTGCCTCGCCAAGTGTAAATACTCCGTTTATTTTTCCCTTCCCAAAATTCTGATCCCTAAACTCCTTATTATATACTAGGATTTTGATTGGCGTTTCGTTTTTCCAGTTAACACCGCAATGGACAAACTTTTCATCAATTTGATTTTGTAAATAATTTGATAGCGTTGTTTTCCCGCTTCCATTTGCTCCGTAAATAAAATTAATTTTTTTTAGGCCATCTATTTGAACGCCAATTGCGTCATAGGTCGCAACATTTTTTATTTGGATTGATCTAATCATACTATAGAAAGGCTTTCTAAATTAGGTCTAATGAAATTAATTCGTCACTTTAGTTGTACAATTTCCATCAACTTATCGTAGCTACTAACTTTTTCAAATCGTACCTCTTGCCCGCTAATGACCTTGAAGTGCTCAGATGCACAGTGAATTTTCAGCTTTTCGATTTCTCGCAAATCCATGTCTGAATCTGAGCCTTTAGTTTCTGCAACAAAGTAGATATGACGTACCGATTCTTTATCGAAAACTATCGCCCAGTCAGGGCTGTAGTTGGCAATGGGTGTTGTGATATAAAAGCTTTTTGGGAGTTTTGCGTACACAACAACGTCAGTGCTACTTTCAAGTGCTTTCGCAAACTCGGATTCAATGGATGAATCAGTTGTCAGATAATCATAGATGTGCTTCTTAAGCATTTCAGATTTTCTGAGTGCTTGCTTATCATTGGTAAATACCGTTTTCGCATCGTGCTCATCTTCCGTCTTGTGATAGACAATGTTATTTATGATAAGCCCAGCCTTTACTTCATTAATCAGCTTACCACATTTAGCGATGAACTCCTCAGGATTCTTTCTAAGTAGTAGAAATTTCTCGGGTTTTATTGATTTGAGAATCGCAACAATGGTCTTTCGAGTTAGGTCAGTTAACTTTTCTATTTCACCAATGATGTCGTAGGTGGCATTGGTTACAAGGTCATTCTTCAATTTCAAGTTTTGTCGCTCTGACTCCTTCATCAAAGCTCCTTGTTCCATTTGCTCCTTTGTGCCGTCTTGCAACTCGCCTGTTTTCACTTCATAAACACGATCACCGATGTTTAGCTGACTATTGATTAGAATCTTGCTGTCCTCAATGAGCTTATCCGTTTCAAATTTGACTTCGTAGATTGTCTTGATATTGATTTTCTTCCAGAGCTCTTGGAATTCTTTCTTCTTGAAATTCTGATTGACGTTTAATACAATTGTTTTGCGTTCATCTTCAGGCTTGAACTCCTCACCAGTGTAAATAGACTTTAAAAGTTTGGTTACGGAATCCCGATAGGCTTCTAGCGTTTCTGGAAGAGCCATTTTACCCTGTTCTATCAACTCACGACCTTGCGTTGTTATCTTATCATCTTCATCTATTACTTGGGTAATGAGAAGCTTCTTCCACAGTTTATCTGAATCCTCTTTGGTAAGGCGATGTGGCTCTCCCTTCTCATTAGTAACTGTTTTACCAATAAAAAACTCAATATTGGCCTTTTGAGGTCTTGCTTTTAGAGTTGCCGCAATTTCAGTTTGTAAACCCTTGGCAAAGGACTCGTAGCTTTCGGATGCAATTACTGTGAGCTTATTTATTTCGTGTACTTGTTCCCCCACCATTTCAAAGTCAAGTCGGTGTCCATTTGCGTTCACACATAGTCGCATTCCTCGACCAACTTCTTGTCTTCGTCTTGTTTGGCTTCCTGTATCTACATTTTTCAAAGCACAGATTTGGAACACATTGGGATTATCCCAGCCTTCTTTGAGGGCTGAGTGAGAAAAGATAAAACGAGTTGGTTCTTCGAAGCTTAACAATCTCTCTTTGTCTTTCATGATAAGATCATAAGCCGAAATATCATCAGACTCCTCACTACCACGTTTCACGGTTGGATCAACAAACTTGTTCTTCTTGTCGATTGAGAAATAACCTTCGTGCACTCGTGCTGCATCATCCCGAGTAAGATATTGTTCGTAGTCGGATGGCATATAACCATGATGTACATTACTCGGATCTGTATCCCGCAAGTAATCGTTGTATTCTTGATGAAACAAGTCTACAAAATCATTACGTAGCAAGTTGTATTCTTCTTCAAATATCTTGGCATACTCACCAAGTGTTTGATCTCCATTGGCATCATAAATGCGATATTTTTCAACCGAGTCAATGAAGAACAATGAAAGTACCTTGATTCCTTTTTCGAATAATTGTTTCTCCTTTTGAAGGTGTGATTTTATACACTCTCTTATTTGCACTCGTCTGAACGCATTCTCATCTTTATCATTGAGGATATCGCCAGGATAAATATCTACTCCGCCAATAACAACCTTATTTAAGTAACCATTGATTTCGGTGATCGTATGATTCTTATATGCGGGAATATTGCCTGAAAGTTCGTAGAGATTTGCTCCTTCACTGAGTTTTTGTCTAACTTTTTTTACGCCATCTCCTGAACGTTTTTCAAACTCAATAACCGCAAAAGGCGGTTTTGAAGTACTTAAACTTATTTGCTCTAAATACAGATAGCCAGTAGTGCCTGTAGATCCTTTCAGGTTGATACCCTTTACTTGGATCTTTTTAACTAAGCGCATATTGTATGCGTCCAAGGCATCAAGTCGGTAAACCTTGTTATATTCTACTTTATGCGTTGCAGAATATCTGAGGGTGAACAAAGGTTTGAAATCCTGCATGCTGTTGAGCGTTTTTTCACCGTCAACAGATTGCGGTTCGTCAATAATCAGGATGGGGTTTGTTTGAGCAATAATATCAATTGGTCTTCGAGTTCCAAATTGATCAAGTTCTTGATAAATACGTCTTGCATCGGCTCCACTGGCGTTGAAGGCTTGAGTGTTAATGATCATCACGCTTATTCGACTATCAGAGGCAAAATTCTCAATGTCCTGTGGACGGCTGGAATTGTAAATGAAAGGACTGATCTTGTGACCGTAGAGTTCTTGAAAGTGATCTTGCGTTACTTCGAATGATTTGAACACACCTTCCCGAATGGCAATGCTCGGAACTATCACAATAAATTTGCTCCAACCATACTTTTTGTTGAGCTCATACATGGTACGGATATAGGTGTATGTTTTACCTGTGCCCGTTTCCATTTCCACTGTCAAATTGTATCCGAGTTTGACTCCCTTCGGTCTTTCAATCTGTTCACTTAAACCAATATCGTTTGCCTCTTGAACAGAACAAATATTCTTTAAGATTTGTGTTTCGAGTATTTGAATGGGGCTATTCCGATAACCAATTTCCTCTTCAATCTCAAAGCCCAAATCTTCAATGCCAGAAGCCGCTTTTCTCGCCTTACGGATAAGTTCTTTACTACGCTCTATTGTAAAACTATTTGTCTTCAAAGGCTGACCTTCAAAGCAATCTACCACTGCACGTACAGCGTCTATTTGAAACGGTTGTTCTTTGAATTGTAACTTCATCATTGGCCTATCAAATTCAGTATGCGCTGTCCAGCTTCAGTTATTTGATATGTCTGAGCTGGGTGTGTTTTTTCATTTGGGAATTCCATAGATACCCAGCCTAATGCGACTAGAGGATACAAATAAATTGCCCTGTTCTTACTTTGATTGCTCAGATCCATTTGCTCAAACAACTCAGCTCTCTTTTGACGATTTTGCAATAAAATAAGCATCTCCAGAACACGGTCGTGAACAGCGGATTCGATAATAGCCACCGCACGACTGCGAGCTTGGTTACTAGCTTGGTTACTAGCTTGGTTAGCAAATGCGATTACATCGTCTAAGTTATTGAATTCAGAGGGATTAACTTGGTTACCAGCTTGGTTAGTCTCAATGGCATGTGCAGGTAAAATTGCCAAAAAATGGGTGCTATTTTCGTCTGTGTCAAATGAAGGCCTAGGCGACCCATTGGCGTCCATAGAGTCGTAAATTGTAGGTAATCCAGTTCCTCGCCCTTCAGTAAGGCGAAGTTCTTTCAAAAAGTCTCCAATCCGCCTATTGCGATATTCACGAGCAACTATTCTTCGTTGCGTTTTTAAGATAGTTGCCGTCACTGGTGGAACAGGCCCTGGATAGCTTAGAATTTCTATTTTATCAGGCCAAACCTGAACTTCAATAGGCGAACCTAACTCGTAGCTTTTATGATAGACAGCATTGGAAAGTGCTTCTTCTATGGCCTCGAAGGGGAAGTTGAAATAGCGAATTGCTTCTGCTTTCATAGGTTGCTTAATGACTTGCTCGGAGACCACTTGTGTCTGGAGAAAAGCCAATGCTTCACGCAATTGATAGTGCAAAGCTCCTTTGAAATAATGCTCTGTGAACGTTTTGCCTGTTGCGTCATAATGCAGCACTAATTCAATCCAACAACGCTCAAAAAAACGCTCTGGCTCTTTGGAGAAGAATAAAAGACCAACGTTCGTGGGTCTCAAATCCTCCACTGAGCCTTTAGCGATGAGCATAGCACGGCAGAGATCAGGAAAAGACATTCTGGTACTTTCAGACAAAAGATCACTTTTGATTTCTTGTAAGTAGGCTTGAATGAGTCCTAAATCTAAGTCCTTCAAGGTTGCTTGGTTATTAACTCTATCATCAAATGGAATTCGAGCCGTTAGTTCTTGAAGTCTTCTCAAAGTCTCACCCTGAGCTATAATGCTACCCGTACCAACACGGACGAAAGGTTGTCTTAAGGATTTCTCACTCAGAGTGGTCGGTACAGAATAAGGTCTATTATCTCCTGCTGGACACCAAAGAACTAATACAAGGCGTCCATGCAACTCATAAGGCTGCACTATAGGAAAGTAAGTGGGTGAAACTTTATGACCGAGTTCAATTATTTCTCTCTGGATACTATCCAACTGACCTTGATGCAAACCAACAGGTGGCAATACAGGCTTACCTTCATTTTCGGCTATTCCAATTACTATATATCCTCCTCCCCAATTATGCAGGTCATTCGCGAAAGCGCACATGGAGTGGATGACATCTTCTGGATTCCAACCTTGTTTAAACTCAAGGCGCTCCCATTCAATGGTTTTACCATGAATTAATTCTTCGATGTTTATTGGTAATGCCATAATACTATATTACTCTAACTTCAGTCTCTGGACTAAGCTGTTTCAATAACTGACGCACATTGGCTTTGGCTGTATCGTCTTTAAATCCTTTATCACGGAATACTATGCGAAGGGGCTTTGACTTGGCTATTTCTTTGGCAAATGCCTCATCAATGCCCATTTCAAAACATGCAAATAAGGAATTCTCTGCCACCTTAAAGACAGACTTACCTCTCATTGAGGTATGCTCAATTTTCAAACTCAGTGGCAAACCCCATGAAAGCATTATTTGAATGAGTAAGTCATCAGAAGTTCTGTCAGGTTTGATATTGTCTGCAAACAAATCCAGTGACTCTTGTTTGTAGTCCTGTGGCTTGTGATAAACATCCTGCATGTTGCTGTCGGAAAGACGGAAGACACGGAAACCTAGATCTGGTTTATAGTCTTTGTTTTTCGTGGCGAATAAAGTCGAATCTGTTTTAGTTTTTACTTCTTGAACTTTGTCAATGAGTTTCTTTATAACGCGTCTAATCCTTTCTCTTCCTATTTCGCTAATAGTTCGAAAACCAGCTTTAAACGCTTCACTGCTGGGATCAACTTTTTCAGCCACTTGAACGAGGATAAATTTTCTGTTTCCTGAATCACTGACATTTAAATTTAGTAACGCGTCCGCAATGCCTCCAGACCCTGAAAAGAAATCTAAGACGACATCTTCTTCATCAGGATTAGTTCCAACATTTAATAGATAGTTCAAGAATTTAGTTGGCTTCGGAAAAGTGAATATCTGAGCGTTTCCAAATAACTCAATAATTTCATTGGTGCCATGCTGAGTATAGACATCATCTATAATCGAAAAAGGTTTACCTTGGCGAATTGACCCGTCCTCCTCTTTTAAATACTGTTTTGTGTGAACAGTCCAACCATTATCCTTGCTTTGAATAAATTCAAGCTCGCCCTTTGTTAAAGCCTCTTCCACTCTTTCTTTCCCCCAAAGCCATTGTCTTTTCGGGTGAACTACAGAGCCATCGGGTGCAGGTATTCCAAAAACCAAATTCTTTCTCTCTCCCATACTTTTTGTGGCCTCGAGGGGGTGGGTACGATACGGCCCTCTCTTTTCGAAGTTGTTATCTTTGAGTTTATAATAACGTTCGATTGATTCTGGAGTTAACGGGGTAAATATGTTTGAGAGTTGAGATTCATTTTTGGCATAGATTAAAACATATTCATGTAGGGAAATTAAATATTTTTCCTTGGCACCACCACCATACCTTTTTTTCCAAATTACACTGTCGATGAAGTTAGATTCGCCAAAAACCTCATCACAAACCTTACGTAAGTTATCAACTTCATTATCGTCAATGGATATAAAAATCAACCCGCTCTCACTTAAGAGATTCCTAGCCAACTTCAATCTTGGATACATCATCGTCAACCAATCAGAATGATAGCGTCCTGCTGTTTCAGGATTAACAACTAGACGGCGGTTGTACTCATCTATTTGTCCACTTTCTTCCTTGAATTCGGTGCTATCTTGAGTGAAGTTATCCTTGTAAACAAAATCTTTTCCCGTATTGTAAGGAGGATCGATATAAATCATTTTGATCTTACCAAGATAGCTTTCTTGCAGAAGTTTTAGCACCTCTAGATTATCGCCTTCGATATAGATATTTTCCGTGTTGTCAAAGTCCACGGAATCCTCGCGTACTGGGCGCAGTGTTTTTGTTGTTGGAAGGTTTGCTGTGACGATGGCCTCTCTTTTACCCGGCCATTCCAATCGATATCGCTCCTTATTGCCTTCTACGACAGCGTGACTAAGCTCTTGTTTGAGTAAATCAAAATCTATAGCCTTACCATTGGCACTTTCGGTCACGCAATTCGGGAAAAGTGCGGCCAACTTTTCAAAATTCTCATTCACCAGATCAGGTGAGGCAAGGTCTAATTTTTCCATGATGTATCCTTCAATGTTTCACTTGCTTATACCAAATTAAGTTTCTGGAATAAAGGTCTAAGGGACTTGAATGCGTTAACGAATTAACTACTAGTCAGCTAAGCCTTTCGAAGTGATTTCACAAAGAAAAGAATAAAATGGACGTGATTTTCAACTAAAGTCGATCATTGCTATGGTTAATAAGAGTACTATGATAAATGATATGGGTTTACCCATCGAGCCCCTTTTTTTTACCAAAATGGAGAATGCCACAAGATGTTTTTGCGTGCAAATTGCGTGCAAACAGAAAATAAAAAAGGGTTACAGTTTCCTGTAACCCTTGGCTCCATCGGAGCTCCCCAGCCTGGGCTCGAACCAGGGACCCCATGATTAACAGTCATGTGCTCTAACCAGCTGAGCTACTAGGGAATTTAATCAGAAGAATATTCTGTTTAAATTACCACTTGACTCTAGCCTCCCGAAAAATTTCGAGATAGAACACCGATTTCATGGTGTGAACTGAGGTTGTATTAAGAAAGAACGGGTTCCTTTGAAAAGGGGTGCAATATTACATGTTAGAAATGAAAATAGCAACATTTTTTTAAAAAAATGTTGCGACTTGGCCTTTCGAGCGTTTCGAGGCAGGCAAAAGGCCTTCTAGATTTGTTGTTATTATGGGTCACGAGACTTGTGACTGCTTATTCATGCCCTTATTGCACGCATCTGGTTTTAAAATGAAACAGATATATCGATTAAACCGATGAGGTATATTTGTTCCCCATAAGCCTTAGGACCAGTGAGTAAATTTTATCAAAATGTTGTAGCGCCTTTCATTCAATGCTGTAGGGTATTTTCACACAAAAACGCATTTTGTATTGATGATCAATACTACACCTTCGGCCAACTTCAACAGCATATTGCAATCCTCCATAAACAAATCTTGACATCTAAGGCCGATACAATCGGAATTATAGTGAATGATCATATCGCCACGTATGCTGCTATTTGGGCCACTTGGCTTGCTGGAAAGTCATACGTTCCAATCAACCCTAATAATCCATCTAGTTTCAACGCAAGGGTCACTCAACAGCTTGATCTCGATTTAATACTTGACTCCAATACCCAGAGCCCCATTGAGGTTCAAGCGGAACCAGATAGTGCTTTTTTTTCTCAATTTTCTGTTGCAGATTTTGATGACCATAAACGAGCTTACGTATTGTTTACCTCAGGGAGTACAGGTGTTCCTAAAGGAGTGCCTATTCTCGCCGGTAATCTGGGAAGTTTCGTTGAGAATTTCTGGGCAATGGGGTATGAGCTGGATGAAAATGACAAAGGGCTTCAAATGTTTGAACTTACATTTGACCTATCCATCATGAGCTATTTAATTCCTCTTATTCGCGGTGGCTGTATTTATACAGTCCCAAAAGATGTAATCAAGTTCGCTTATGTTTTTGAATTGCTCACAGAAAAGAATATTTCAATTGCTTTGATGGTGCCTTCTATGCTTAAGCTTTTGAGGCCTTATTTTGAAGAAATAGATTGCGATTCTTTGAAGTATTCGCTGTTTTGCGGTGAAGCGCTGCATTTGGATATCGTGAAAGAGTGGCGAAAGTGTGTACCGAACGCACGCATCGATAATGTGTATGGACCTACAGAAAATACGATTTTTTGTACATACTATACTTATGACTCCACCGCAATAAGCGATGGTGTGAATGGTATTTTATCGATTGGAAAACCAATGAATGCCTGTCTTTGTGAGGTTGTTGATGAGAATTTGAATCCTCTCGAACTAGGTCAAATTGGTGAACTCGTTCTTGCTGGTTCTCAGCTCACTCCCGGTTATTTAAACAACAGCGAGTTGAATGAACGCCAATTTTTTACAATGAAAGTACAAAACGAGGAGGTTAGGTACTACAAATCAGGTGACTTGTGTGTTAAATTGGAAAATGGAAATTTCAATTATCTCGGTAGGGTTGATACTCAAGTTAAAATTCAAGGTTTTCGAGTGGAGTTATCAGAAATCGAATACCAAGCGCAAACGGGTATTGGGCATTACAAAAATCTTCTATGTGTAGTGCAGGAAGATAAGAATGGCAACAATGAAATTTATCTGGTGATAGAAGACAGTCCTTTCGATTTGTCAAGGCTAAAGGAACATCTAAAGAATACTCTTCCTGCTTACATGATTCCGAAAGAAATCATTTTTATCAAAAAATTCCCTTTGAATTCGAGCGGAAAGACGGATAAAAAAATCATCAGATCAATGATAGAAAACAATGGCTACACTTTTAGAAGGGCCAATTTGAATGATATTCCATACCTTGTCCATGCAATTATAGAAGCAGAAAAAAGCGGTTCGGATATCGTAGGAATTGCCAATCTTTTTTCGCTTGACCTTGAAGAGGCAGAAAGGGTGATTGAGAGAATTTTGGACGAAGAAATTGAAGGCTGTGAATTTTCCATAAGTAGCTTCGTTATCGCTGAGTATTTTGGTGAAGCGGTGGGTACTACAGCTTCATGGATTGAAGGACAAAACGAATTTGAACAGTCTTCCAATGTGATTAAGTCGAATCTTCTCGCCAGAATTTTAGGAATCGAGAAAATGAAGGAGCTTGCAAAGTATAGGGAGATGCTAGAGGCCATTCGCATTCCAAGAACTATAGGAGCGTGCCAACTAGAGTTTGTATTTATAAGCAGTGAGCACAGGGGGAAAAATCTATTCCAGCAAATAATTGATTACAGCTTGAGTGTTATCCTTCCGAAGGGAACAACTGAGGTTTTGTTAGAACTCGGGGTGTATTCTAATAACTTTTGGGGAATTCGATCCTATTCACGAATCGGCTTTGTTTCATCATATACCGCTACGGCTGATGAGAATGCAGCTAGGGGAATATTCCCTCATCACGAGAAATTACTAATGCAGAAAAAATATTATATTAATTAGACATGCAAAGAGAAGATATAAAAAATTTAGTGCGATTAATTTTGGTTAAGGTACTCAAACATGAGAACTTTGAAATGAATGATGCCGTCACTGCTACCGAGGTAGATGGTTGGGATAGCTTGACTCACATGGTCATTATTTCAGAAATTGAGGAAAAATTGAACATTCAGTTTAAACTCAAAGAATTGAACAAACTAAGAAATATGGGGACATTAATCGATCTAATTGAGTCCAAAGTTAGTGTCGAGTAATGAGTTTTAATTCTTTTATATTTCTACCTTTTGTTTTCCTTGTATTCATCCTTTATTGGTATGTAGGGGGTAAGAATCGCGCCTATCAGAATTTAATTTTATTACTATCAAGTATATTCTTTCTTGCTTATAATGATTTCAAATCAGTGCAAGTTGTAATCCTCTCTGGATTAGTGAATTTTATTTTAGTAAAACGGCTTGCAAGACTTGAAGAGGGTCGGCTAAGGAGTTTGTTCTTTTACGCGGGTGTAGCGCTTAACATAATTGTCTTGGGCTATTTCAAATATCTCAATGATATCTGGACTGGTTTGGTTTCCATGTTATCTGGACTGCCAAGTGACATCGGAACGATCATGCTGCCTCTGGGATTGAGCTTCTTTACTTTCCAATTGATATCATATTGGATTGATGTGCATAATGAAGAGATAGAACCAGAAGACAGCTTGCTAGACTTCGGTGTTTACTTACTTTATTTTCCAAAGATGGTGTCTGGGCCAATAGAGCTAGTTCAAAATTTTATTCCACAACTAAAAAAAAATAAATCCTTTGATACTGTATTAATGACTGATGGTTTAAGACAGTTTCTTTGGGGATTATTTAAAAAATCAGTGGTTTCGGTAAGCTGTTTACAGTTTTACAATATGTTGTATTCGAATGGTGGAATTGGTGGGTTCGATGTTTGTCTAGCGGGTGTTTTGTTTATCACTTATATATATGCTGATTTTTCTGGGTATTCGGATATGGCATGTGGAATATCGAAACTCTTTGGCATTCGAATCACAAATAATTTCGCATTTCCTTTTTTCTCTTCAAGTATCAGTGAATTTTGGCAAAAGTGGCATATATCGCTTACGTCATGGATTGTGCGGTATGTTTTCACTCCAATGTCATTTATATTAAGAAAGAGAGGGAAGTGGGGAGTGGTGATTTCCATCATTGTGTCGTTTTTGATTGTAGGAATTTGGCACGGCGCATCATGGGGCTATCTCTTATTCGGATTTCTTCATGGATTGTATTTTGTTCCACTCGTTCTAAAGGGAGGTTCTTTTCAATCCAAGTCAAAGGCGACTTCTTGGAAAAGACTAACGAATACATTGATGACAATAATGTTAGTTGCACTCACATCATTATTTTTCAGAACTGTTAGTTTGAACCAAACTTTTTTAGAATTAGGGAGGATGTTCTCTTTCCTTAGTTTCGATGTAAATAGGGCGATTTTTCAAGGTGCGACTTTCAAAGTGTATTGGGTATTGATAGTTGCATGTTTTGTGATTGAGTATTGGAATCGCAATCAGGAGCACGGTTTGGAGGTGTCCAGACTTTCGGCTGCTGGTCGGTGGGCCGTCTATGGCTTTATGATTTTGAGTATCTTCTTCTTTGGAAATTTCCCCACAAATAACTTCGTTTATGTCCAGTTCTAGTAAGGAAATAAAATACTTTTGGGCTAAATTGCTTTTGGTTTTTGCAATCCTTGGAGTCATGCATCTCTCTGCTCTTCTCGTCGTAGATGGCAGCTACTCGATGAGTTTATACAAGGTAAGTGGTGCACAAAGACAGAACTTAATCATTGGCACTTCCCGAATTGCGCAGGGTTTGATGCCTTCTGTTTTTCAAGAGGCATTTCATGAAGATTTTTTGAATTTAGCCATCGATGGCAGCACCACTAGTTATTGTGAGGAGTATAATCAACTCATATTCTCAAAGTTGGATTCTACAACCAAGGATGGTATTTTCATTTTGACCCTAGATCCTTGGACATTCACACGTTCTTATGATAAGAAGACGAATATGGATCTCTTTCCGGAAACGGAGAGCCCAGTTTATGGTTTGTGGGACTATAATTTGCCACTAAATGTTCAATTCCTTATCCGTGATTGTAGCAAGGGCTGGGGAGATATTTTAATTTCAAGCTTGCGAAATAATAGCACTGTAGTGGGGCATAGGGATGGATGGGTAGAGGTGACCAGAGATCAAGACAGCACTCAAATAGAATTGAGAAAGCAAGCTAAACTTGGCGCAAGAAAGGAGGCCATGGAAACGACAAGGTTTTCTTTAAGTCGTCTCGAATCGCTTCACAAGTTGATTACATATTTAGATTCGAAAGGGCAAGTTTATTTTGTGAGGTTACCTGTGCATCCTGAATTTTATGAACTCGAAAATCAATTTATGCCCAATTTTGATCAAGTAGCTGCGCGTTTGTCCGAGAGGTATGACATTCCTTTTATGGATATGCAGTATCTAGCAGAAAGCATAACTTTCAACGATGGTCATCACATCAATAAAAAGCATGCTCCACTTGTAAGCAATATTGTTAGAGATTGGATTATAAAAGAACAGGGCGCAAAATCAAATTAATTAAGGAACACCCATGCATCCGCAACTCACCATCATTACGGTTAACCTAAATAATTTTCATGGTCTAAAGCGCACCATTCAGAGTGTGAGAGATCAGAAGTTGAAGAATTATGAATTTATTGTAGTCGACGGTGTGAGTAAGGATGGAAGCATAGAGTGTATAGAGGAAAATCGTGATATCATTCATACTGCAATTGTCGAAAAAGACAAGGGTATTTATGATGCTATGAACAAAGGAATTGGTCTGGCTAAAGGAAAATATGTCATTTTTCTGAATAGTGGTGATTTCTTCTACAACGATAACGTTCTGCAAGAAGTGTTTGAAAACCAACGTGACGAAGATATCATTTATGGTCATGTATTGTCTGCTGGAAATGTGAGAAGGGTTCCCGAGAAAGTCACCGCAAGTTTTATTTTAAGAAGGTCTCTGAATCACCAGGGTAGTTTTATTAAAAAAACTCTTTTCGATGACTTGGGACTTTATGAAACACGTTTTAGATACGATGCTGACTGGGCTTTTTTTATAAGGGCAATCTTGGAGAAGAAGTGTTCTACCTATTACGTAGATAGGGTGATTGCGGTGTTTGAAGGAGGCGGAATGTCGAGCAAGCGCGACTTCTCCAATTATAAAGAACAGACTGACGTGATTCAATATGCATATCCAGAAATGCACGATTTCTACAAAGACTATATGGATTTAGTCCTCATAAAAAAGGAATGGATGAATATCCAGAATAGTCGTTTGCACAAAGTAGCCTTCTTTCTTCAGAAGCTATTAGCCAAGTTTAAATGACGCGATGACTTCGCAGACAGTGTCTATTTCTTCATTCGTTATTCCTAATCCACTTGGTACATAGAAGCCATTACGCGCAAGCTTTTCGGCATTGGGATAGATTTCATTTTTGAATAGTCCTTTTTTCTGAAAGACTGGCTGTTCATGCATACACCAGAAGAAAGGCCTTGTTCCGATTTGATTGGCGCTGAGATGCTTTTGCATTGCCTCATTTAGCTCTTGTGTCTCTGCAAGCAAACCATAAATCCAGAAGATGTTTTCGGCGTAGTCCAAATGTGTGGGCTGAACCTCGAATCCACTGAGTTTGCTAAGATTTGAATAATATCTTGTTCCGATTTCTTTTTTACGTAAAATGTGCTGATCTATTCGTTCCAGCTGAGCCAAGCCTAGTGCGGCTTGCAGATTGGTCATTCTATAATTCCAACCTATTTCATTGTGAACAAATCGTCTGCCTGGCTCAAATGCGAGATTGCGAAGCTTGCGACATCTCTCCGCAATTTTTTCATCATCGCACATGATCATGCCACCCTCACCCGTGGTGATGTGTTTGTTTGGATAAAAACTGAAAGTACTTATGGTTCCAAAACTTCCACATTTTTTGCCTTTATATGTTTGACCATGCATTTCAGCAGCATCTTCTATCAAATAGAGATTATATTTATTACAAAGGTCAATGACGGGGTCCATGTCAACAGGAAATCCGTAGATATGAACGACTAAAATTGCTTTGGTTTTTGAAGTTATTTTACTCTCAATGGCAGACACATCCATATTCCAAGTAGAGAGGTCAGACTCTACTAAAACAGGGGTGGCACCAGCGCTAACTACTGACTGAGCAGGACTAATTATGGTGAATGTGGGCATAATGACTTCATCACCCTCGGCTATTTCGAGTGCTTTGATACAAATATCAAGAGCTGCACTGCCGTTGCTAACCGCAACTCCATAATTGCGGCCAACATACTTGCTCATTTCACTTTCAAACTTAGCTATAAATGGCCCCTCACTTGAGATCCAGCCAGTGTCAATGCATTCGTTTAAAAGCTCCTTTTCTCGCTCACCAAGAAGCGGAGTATTCACAGGTATCGGTTTCGTATTCATCATTATTTCTTAATTAACACCACACAGGCACCCCAAGTGTTTTCAGACAGTTTCTTGCCAGTCCCAAACTCAAATGAGTCCACCATCTCGAAGCCTGTTTTCTCTGCAAGGTAAGCGATGAAGGGCAAACTAAAATGACGCATGTGATGTTCTTCTTCAAAATTAGCAATCAAATTTCCATTGTGGTCTTTAATGAAAATTTCAAATTTAACAGTAACTATATCCTTTTCAACATTGACGATAGGTTCCGAAATACGAACGAGTTCATATTCTTCCGTTTGCCATCTTTTTACTCTCACACTTGGCTGTTCGTGAAACACGGCAGGGGAGTACCAAAAGTCGAAAATAAATGGTGCCCCAGCATTCAAATGTTGATTTAAAGACTTCAAACAAGACTCTAATGAAGCATTTGTATTAAGATAGGACATGACATGAAATAATGAAATTGCAGCATTCATTTTTTCCTTCAAATCGAAGTGCTCGATGCTGCCGTTAATGGCATTGAAACCATTGATATTCTTGAGCTGAGAAATGCGAAGCATTTCTTCGCTTAGTTCGATTCCGGTTACCCTTAAATTTTTTGAACATAAATAGGCTGCGTGATTGCCGCTTCCACTGCCTAACTCCAAAATATGCTTTGCTTCAGGAGCATATTTGTTCAGGTAGGTCATTACAAACTCACTTTCTTGATCATAGTTTTTATCGCGATAGATTATATCGTAGTACAAACTATATTGGTTGAATTGATTTAGCACGTTGTTTTAGGTTGTGGTTTTGTGTGGATAAAAGTAATTATTCTAATCACATTCGTACAATTTCTTGTCCTATTAGCTGAAAATGACGATCGAAACTGAAATACTCGTCAAATGCTGCTTTAGCGGCATGGCTGTATGTTTTATAATCGCTGCGAATGCGCTCGACTGCAGCGTTGAAATCTTCTAAATTAGTCACAATCTGTCCACACTTGGTCTTTTCAATAAATGCAGACATTCCGGGGAGATCGTTGACAATTATCGGTATTCCTAATTTCAGGTATTGACTGAGTTTACCAGAAGCAAATAGAATATTAGAAAAGTTATCTCCATAAGCATTGTTGTATATGGCAACACCGATATGAGCAGAATTGAGCAAAGGCTCCAAATCCTCATACTTTACGGGGTCTAGGGAAAAACGTATATTCGGTGCTTTTTCTTGTTCTAGTAAGCGGAAGTATGGTGTTTTTGCATCGTCAGAATTTCTGCTATGAAAGATTAAAATATACTTCTCACTTTTTTTTGCCTGTTGAAGAAGTTCAAGGCTATGAGTGGCTGCCGAAATCATCCCTGCTGAAAGCACAATAAACGTTTCGCTGGGGAGTTCAAATTTTTTATGAAGAAAAAATTCATTGTTTGAACGAATTTTAGCAACTCCACGTGGTGCGTTAGGTAAGAAATACACTCGCTCTTTTTTCCAATCAAGACCATTTTCTTTACATAATAATTGCCACCGCTGTTGGTCTTGAATGATAGAAAATTTGCAGGTTTTATGAAAGAGAATTTCCTGTTCTTTGATTTTTTCTGAAAAAGAAGTTTTCTTATAGTTTTCAAAAAAACTAATTTCAAGCGAAAGGTAGATCTTATTAGATATTGCAGTCTTTGAGCAAATCGAAGCTCCAATAGCATCTACGGCGATGACGGCATCGAACCTAGATTTTTTAATGCGTTTAATACAAAAATCCTCAAATCTTAAAACCTCTTTTTCGACAGGCAAAAGTGATTGATGATGATTACTTTTTTTTGAAAGAACCCTATTTTTTATTCTTTCAAAAAATGTGAGTTTTGATGAAAGATACGTTACGTGAATATTGCTGTTGCTAGGTGCGTATGGCGGAAAACCTGAATGAATGGTGCGTGTAAATATTTCTACCTTGCAACCTTTTTCTGAAAGTGACTCAGCAATATTTATAAGCGTGGGTGAAACGCTAAGATAGCCCTCGAAAAAAACCAGCGCAATACTATTGCTCATTATCTTTAAGAATAATAGCGGCCTCATCAATAGGATCAAAACGTACTTTATCTCGTTCTCCGCAATAGGGTCCTTGTTTCACTTCAATTATTTCACTTTGTTCCATCATTTTAAAGCCATGTCCACCGTCTGAAAGTAAGATGACATCTCCTTTTTTAAGAATGCGACTTTCAAGATAATGCTGGTCATTATTGTAAAAATCTACACGCACGAGCCCACTTTTAATATACAAAACTTCTTGTGTGAGATGTACTTCCCTTTGTACCAAGTTGTGCCTATGAGGTAGAATATTATAATCTTTTGGACGTTGCATATATCCTAACTGCTGAGAGGAATTGTCGTCTGTGAAAAAGACAATGTTGTCTGATTTATACTCAGCACGGATGATAATGCCCAACAATAGACTGCCTTCTTTTATATATTCAATCATGAAAGAAACTTTTTTTTGGCAATCTGTTTCCAGAGTCCCGGTATTGTAAATATTAGTGCTAAGGTAATTTGAGTTTTGTAAACCTTACTTTCCTTTTTCTGCGAAACAAGATCGTAGACAAACATACCAATACTTTGAAAGTCTGTCAAATGCTGAGACCAGAGAACTCTGAATTTTTTAAATAAGTAGAGATAACCTTTAAATGTACGTCTGGTGTTGGCTGACATCGCGTCCTCGCCTCCAACAAAGTAGGTCACAAGTGGTTCTTCTACGGTATGGTAAGCACAATGTTGAGAAAGCCGAATGTGTGTTTCCCACTCTTGAAAAGAGGGGCAGTCTTCATCTAGTCCACCAATTTGAATAAGTCTATTCTTATGTACGATGGAGCTAGAGAAGTAAACATAAGTCTTGTTTGCAAGCAGTTGCGAGGTTATACAACCCTTGGGAGATTGGCTTGCCATAAACTTGAGCTCATTGGTGGTTCGGTAGCGAACATACAAGTGGCAGCAATAGACGTCAGCGTCGTTGCTTTGAATTGCCTCCGCCATTTTTGTCAAATATTCAGGAGACATTATATCGTCTGAGTCAAAGAAAACAACCCACTCGAATTGTGCGAGATGAAGCCCAGTATTTCGCGCTCCTTGTGCTCCTTTTTTACCAACATTTGATGTCACTTTGAATGAGGGGTGATGATTGGAAAAATCTTTGACCACCTCGATGGTGTTGTCTGTACTCAGGTCATCTACTACAATGCATTCCCATTGTTTATAGTTCTGTGCAGCGACGCTCCTCAGGGTTTCGATGATTAGTTGCGAGCGATTATATGACGGTATAACGATACTAAACCTTGGGAAGTCGTTGTCTGATGACATCATCGATAAGGTTATTTAACGTGTCAATATGATGGGAGAGTAGAAACCTAGATTCAATGCGCTTGCGAGAGTTTGAGCTCATGGTACGTGCCAATTCGAAATCGGAAAGAACTTTCTTCATGTACTCAGACATTAGCATCCAATCACCTTCATCTACAAGGAAGCCTGTTTCGTTATGCACCACTACATCAGCGATGCCTTCATGCTTGGTAGCAATAACAGGCAATCCAAATAGCTGACTTTCTATCACCGCCACTGGTGTTCCTTCGCGGTCGCCGTCTTCTGCGGTGCGGGAGTGCTGAACAAAGGCCAAAGAGTTTTTCATGTGTTCGATGATATCCTGACGTTTTAAAGCACCGGTAAAAACAACATTATTCTCTATATCCAGGAATCGCACAATGTCTTTGCACATTGGCAATAGAGAGCCTTCGCCAATCATTACCAATCTTGCATCGGGGAAATCTTTCAGCACTTTTGAGAACGCGAATAATGTTAGGTGTGGCGATTTTTTATCTACAAATCTTCCCAAGGCCAATAGTTGTCGAGATGAAGTAAACTCGATGCGGTGCATCGCAAAATCTGGATGAGGACCATAACACGAATAGACGACCCTGTCTGCTGGAGCACCAAGATTGATAAGCCTCTCGCGCATGGCATTGGATACAGCAACAATGCGGGAGGCATATGCGAACACTCTCTTATATTCTTTTTGATAACGCGCTAGCAATTCATATTGGGCTGAATCATAGCCATGAAAGTGAACGATTATTGGTATCCCCGTAGGCTTTATGACGTCTATGACTTGAGCGGCAATATGACCATACTCAATTAAAATTACATCTGGTTTTTCGGCTATGAGAGAGTCTTGAAACGCCTTCGTTTTGGGTTGAAGGGTCTCTCTTTTTAATCTATTTTGTATTTTTATGAAGGCTCTTGAAGCAAGCCCAGGTGGCTTGTAAAGGCCTTGTCCATTGAGTTTGTTGGGTATGTCTGCCCCGTGGTAAACCAATTTATCACCCTCGAGAAACTCAATGTGACATTGAATAAAGGATTCAGTAGGAGCGTCTATCTGAGGCGTGATTATGGCAATTCTTTTTTTCATACGCAAACAGGGCAAATATAACAATAAGATGCACCAGCGATTTTTACAGGTTTGACAACTTTTTATGCTGGTTCTTTTTTGAAAGTAGTAGTCCTTTCTGGTCTTTTTGGCTTATTATTGTACACAATTTTGACTAAAATTAGTATGCGTGTTCAGGTTTACGAATCTTCTAATGGGGAGTCTTTCGTTCAATTGTTAAAATCCATTTTGTTAGGCCTCAGTAATGGCCATTCACTTGGCTTTCGACTATTTGTGAGAGATTTGAAGGCAGGGCTAGAGGCTTCGTTACTGGGTTATGTTTGGATTGCTTTGCCTGCCTTAGCTTCTGCGGGACTTTGGATTTTCATTCAACAACAGAAAATTATTTCAATCGCTGATACTGCCTTGCCATATCCAGTTTTTGTATTGATTGGCACTACGTGTTGGACTGTTTTTGCTGAATCGATAAATAAGCCTATACAGCGATATAAATCAGCTATGTCGCTCATGGTGAAACTAAATTTTCCGCGAGAGGCCATTTTTGTATCTGCAATCTATGATTTATTGTTTAGTCTGATCTTAAAGGTGGTAGTACTTTTTGTAATCATTAGTGCTTTGGGCGTAGCGCCTTCTTTTGCGTGGGCGGGAATTTTGTTTTTTGCTTTAGGCTCTTTGTTTATTGGTGTTTCTTTTGGCTTGCTGATTTCTCCTTTTGGTGTTTTGTTAAATGATTTTTCCCGAGCGCTGAACATGGTGATGCCTTTCATCATGTATCTGACGCCTGTTGTGTTTACAATTCAATCCGATAGTTTTTTGGGAAAAATGCAAGTATTTAATCCTGTAACACCATGGATCGAAGCTGCTCGAAACGTTCTTACAGGAGCTCCAATAGACTTTTATGCATTGGGCCTTTGGGTGGGCATTTCACTTGTTTTATCCCTCGTAGGCTTGATGTTGATGCGTATTGCACTCCCAATAATTGTTGAAAGAGCAGGAAGTTAACTAAGTGTTCAAAGAAAATGAATGAAGAGGTACTGGTAAAAGTAGAAGGTGTTTCAAAAAAGTTTTGCCGAAACTTAAAGCGAAGCTTAATCTACGGTGGGAGTGATATTTTCAAAGGATTTATAGGTTTAGAAAAGTCTTCGGAACTCAGAAAAGAAGAGTTCTGGGCCGTAAATGATGTGTCTTTTGAAGTTCGAAGAGGAGAGTGTTTAGGATTGATAGGACATAATGGCGCGGGCAAAAGTACACTTCTGAAAATGTTGAATGGATTAATTCGACCCGACAAGGGACGAATCGAAATGAAAGGTAAAGTCAGCGCACTGATAGAACTTGGTGCTGGTTTTAGCCCTTTTCTAACCGGTCGGGAAAATGTATATAACAACGGTGCTGTTCTGGGATTTAAAAAGCATGAGATTGATGCTAAATTCGATGAGATTGTTGCTTTTGCAGAGATAGGTGACTTTATTGATACTCCTGTGCAGAACTATAGTTCGGGTATGAAAGTGAGACTTGGATTTGCCGTGGCGGCGCAACTGGAACCAGATATACTCTTAGTGGATGAGGTCTTAGCTGTTGGGGATATGGGATTCGTTTTAAAGTGCTTCAATCGAATGGACAAGCTTCTCCAAAATACAGCAATGATTTTCGTTTCCCACTCTATGCCGCAGATCGCGCGCATGAGTACATCACTATTAATGTTAGAGAAAGGCAATCAAATCATTTATAGTAATGATATTAGCGAAGGTCTAGCTGAGTACTATGGGAGATTCAAGAGCGAAGTCGGCGACTATCAAGGTTCACACGATGTTGACCTCAACCGAATTTCTCTTTTCTCAAAGGGAGAGGATATTACGAATCACGCTGTGGCAGAAGTGCAATATGGTGCGGATCTAACAGTGGAGTTGGAGATAAACTTTAAAAGAAAGGTGATAAACCCAGATTTGTACATCGTCTTTTATGATAAAGAACAACGTGGCTTCGCGGAAATCTTTAACTTTAAAGATCAAATTAAGATGACGGAAGCTGAAGGCGTTATCCGATTCAGTTCAAGAATTCCTGAACTCTTTTTTACGCAAGGAAGGTATTCCATCACTGTCGCTCTAAAGGAAGAAGATGAAATGACAGAAATTTTATTCAGATATCAATCCGCGATTTATTTCAATGTGGTGGGTGGGTATCATGGTTGGGTGCCAGTACAAATTAATCCAATCTGGAGTTTAACGAGTTAAGTTATGAAAGAATTATTGAAATCATTTTTTGGTTTGTTTGGTATCGCGGTTGTGAAGCGATCTACAATTGAATATCTTGAAAAAAAATCTAAGGCTTTTGGAGAAGTCGCTAATAAAAGTGAAAAAAACAATTTAATTGATAATGCCTTCGAACTGCTGCGCAGTGCGGGTTTCAATCCAACTCATATCATTGATGTGGGAGCGAATCATGGTACTTGGACTCGAGAGGTAATGACATATTTCAACAACGCTTGTTATACTTTGATTGAACCTCAGGCTCAAATGAAAGAAAGCGTGGCCGATTTATTGAACACGAATAGAGTGGTTTTTATGCCGATTGGTGTTGGATCAACTCCAGGTTATTTTAACTTGACTATCGCAGAGCGAGACGATAGTTGTAGCTTCCGTCTTTCTGAGGAAGAAGCAAAAAAGAGAGGACTTCAGCAAGTGAAAGTAGAGGTCGATACCCTCGATAATATAGTGAAAAATTCATCATTTGGAATGCCTCAATTGATTAAAATCGATGCAGAAGGTCTGGATATTGAAGTACTGAAAGGTGCTCAAACATTGTTCGGTACAACAGAGGTTTTCCTAGTTGAAGCATCGGTTGTGAGCCCCGCATTTGAGAATACTGTTCAAAATGTAATCAATATAATGGATGGTTACGGATACAAACTTTTTGAAATAACAGATCTCAACCGTCCTTTTGAAAAACGCGTGCTGTGGCTAGTGGAGTTAATGTTCGTAAAGAAAGGCGGACAGATTGATTCCAATAAGTGGATTTAAGCTTAAGACAACTTGATTTGAAATGATTCCTGTTACCAAAACATATCTACCTCCAATTGCTGAGTATGCAGCTCAGGTGCAGCGCGCTTATGATAATCATTGGCTTACCAATAGAGGTGAGTTGGTAAAGGAGCTGGAAAAGAAATTGGAAAATTATCTTGGAGTCAGTAATATTTTATTGATGAACAATGGTACGATACCATTGCAAATCGCGCTCAAACTAGCGGGGAGACAAGGCGAAATTATCACTACTCCCTTTAGTTATGTGGCTACAACATCTGCGATTATTTGGGAAAATTGCAAGCCAGTTTTCGTAGATATTCATCCGGAATACCTGACGATAGATGAGTCAAAAATAGAAGAGGCGATTACCGAAAATACCACTTGTATTCTTGCTACGCATGTTTTCGGAAACCCTTGCAATGTAGAGGTCATAGAGGATATTGCCAAAAGACATAACCTTACGGTGATCTATGACGCAGCACACTGTTTTGGGGTTAAATACAAGGGTAAGAGTATATTCGAGTATGGCGATGTGAGTACTTGCAGTTTTCATGCTACTAAAGTATTTCACACAGGAGAGGGCGGAGCGGTGTTTTGCAAAGATGAAGAGCTAAGGCATAAAATTTATTATAGCCATAATTTTGGACACAACGGTCCACTGGATTTTCATGGGCTTGGAATAAATGGAAAAATTTCGGAACTCCAGGCTGCGATGGGACTTTCAGTATTGCCATATATGAGTCAAATTCTCGATGCAAGAAGGGAAGTCGTAAACACGTATACAAAAAACCTCAACGCCGATAAGCTCCGCTCTTTTCTATTAAGAGATGCTACAGAGTGGAACTATAGCTATTACCCTGTAATCTTCCAAAATGAAGAAATACTACTAAAGGTGCAAGCTGTGTTGAATGAGAATGGAATATTTCCAAGAAGATATTTTTATCCTAGTCTGAACACAATTGGATATGTAAGCGGTCCAAAAATGCCCGTTTCAGAAGAGATTTCTAAAACTATACTTTGTCTCCCACTTTATCATAATTTAGGCGAAGACGTTTATCGAATCATTGAAATTATATCTAATCAGATTCAGTAGTAATGCTAGATACCTATTTTTTCATACCAGCGGATAAGCCAAAGTACTACGAGAAAATAGAATCGCTCGATGTAGACTATATCGTGTTTGATTTGGAAGACTCAGTGATAGCATCAAATAAGCTACTAGCTTTTGATATCTTAATAAATCAAAGTGTTGCATCAAATCAATTTGTTAGAGTTCCCGTTGGGGATGGGGTATATTCCAAAGATCAGTTAAATCAAATCGTTGAAAAATTCAACGGTAGACTAGTAATTCCAAAAGTTGATTCGAAAGCAAGTATTGATGCACTAAAAGATGCGGTAGGAGATGTGAGTTTGAATTTGATTGTGCTGCTAGAGAGTCCTAAGGGAATTTTAAATTTAAACGAGATATTAAGCTCTTATCACACAAATATTCGCGCCGTTGGCTTCGGAAGTCACGATTTCTGCGCAGTGGTGGGAATGAAGCATAGTATAGAATTATTGCTGCCGTATAAGCAACACATAATCCTTTTGGCTAAGGCTTTTGGCGTAGATTACTTGGATGGTGTAGACACCCAATTGAAAGATTTTAGCAACTTAAAAAAAGAGGCGAAACTAGCATTTGAGTGCGGAGCAAGTGGTAAGTTCCTAATTCATCCCGCACAAATTGATGCTCTCAAAGAAGTAGAGTTCATTAGTAAAGACGAATTAATAAGGTATGAAAAAGTATACGCTCTAATCAAGGACAAAAATCTTGGAGATACACAGATAATCAACATGGACGGGGTCATGTACGAAAAGCCACATTTTCCAAGGATTATAAAGTTTATTGAGAAATTAAATAAATGAATTTTAGCAACTAAATATAACATCGCTATGCAATCAAATCAGATGGGCCGTTTCTTCGAAGAGTTCGTTATTGGTGATACTATTGTCCATTGCCAATCTAAAACTATTTTCGAGTCTGATTGCAATATCTTTTCACTACTTACAATGAACCATCATCCGGTTCATACTAATATTGACTATTGTAAACAGCACCAGCATCAACAAATTTTAGTGCCAGGGACCTTGGTTTTTTGTTTGGCAGTTCATATGACTGTAATGGATATTAGCGGTCAGGCGATCGCTAATCTTGCCTATGAGAATATTGACCACCTTCATCCGACGTTCATAAACGATACGCTTTACAGTAAAACCATAATCCTTGATAAAAAAGAATCTACTTCCAAGCCCGATAGAGGTGTGCTGTATGTAGAAACGGTCGGATTCAATCAGAATAACATTGATGTGATTCGATTCAGAAGGAAAATTTTAATCAAAAAGAAAGAATTATGAAGTCACAAATGATATTGCTGCGTAGTATGATGTTTGTACCCGGGCATCACGAAAACCTTTATGAATCCGCCACCAAGAGTAACGCTGATGCGTTGATTTTTGATCTTGAAGATAGTGTGCAGCCGCCTTCCAATAAGCCATTGGCAAGAAAAATTATAGTGAAGAATTTGGAGAATCCTTTGTTTGATAGATTCAAGAAATTTGTAAGACTGAACGAGATTGAAACAGAGTTTTTCCTGCAAGATGTTATCGAGGTGACCAATGCGAAGGTTGATGGCTTTTTATTGTCAAAAACGAATACCGCAAAGGATATCTTCTATTTAGATAATCTTCTTACATCAATCGAAAGAGAGAGAGATTTAGAAATAGGAAGATTTAAAATCATTCCTATTCTTGAAAGCGCTCAATCAATCATAAACATTCAAGAAATTGCAATAGCCTCAAATAGAATAATTGCTCTTGGATTCGGGTCGGAAGATTATGTTTCAGATATTCAAGGCGTCCGAGATTTTGACACAAACATGAGCATCAATTATCCAAGAAGTCTAGTTCCGATCGTTGCTAGAGCGCACAAATTGGAAGCGATCGATGCGGCTTACATCAAAGTTCATGATTTGGAAGGCTTGAAAAAGCATCTTGAAATTGGAAAGATTCTGGGATACGGTGGAATGTGGGTATTACATCCGAAACAAAATGATCTTGTTAATGAAGTTTATTCGCCAACGTTGAAGGAGTATGAAGATGCAAGAAATTTCCTACGCCTTTATGAAGAGGCTCAAAAAATGAATAAGGGAGTTGCTATCGTCGAAGGGAAATTCGTAGGTCCACCATTAATAACAAAATCTAAAGACATTATCGCCCGAGCGGAGTTGATTTCGAAAAAGGACGATAGATATAGGAGTTAAAAAATGGAAAAAGTAATAATCATAGGAGGAAAAAGTTCTGCGACGCTGATTGCAGATTATATCTGGGACGCACAGCACAAATACGGGGCGCCAATAGAGTGTTTAGGTTTCGCCTATGATGCAGAGTCAGTTGGTACAGATATCAACGGATTCCCTGTAGTGTGTGGTGTAAAAGAGGCTTATCAAAAACACGAACATCTTAAAGATGTAAAGTTTATTTTTCAGTCATATGATATCCAGCGTATGAAAGAGACCATTGAATTTAAGGACAGTCTTAATATTCCCTTAGATCGCTATTGTACGTTCATTCATCCAAGCTGCTTTGTAGCTAGAAGCGCTTCAATTGGTATCGGCACTATCATTTTGGCGCATTCAGTCATCAACCCAAAGGCAAGAGTGGGTGTGTTTAATTCTTTCATGAGTGGAGTTACCATCGGTCATGATGCCGTGGTGGGAAATTATAATCTTGTCGCCACCCAAGCTATAGTTGCCAATATCGTCATGGGAGATAGAAATTTCATAGGAATCAATACCACTACCAACAATAAGATAACCATTGGCGATGATTGTATGATTGGAATGGCATCCAATGTTGTGAAGGATGTCCCTTCAGGGACGAAGTGTTTCGGCAATCCAGCTATGCCAGTCAATACTCCGAAGCGTCTAAGATAAGATTATGTCCGATTACTCTAAAATGAGCGATGTTAAAAATGAGATACTTGTCAGTATCTCTTGTACTTCGTTTAATCACGGAGAGTACATCAGAAAATGTATTGAGGGCTTCTTAATGCAAAAGACAAATTTCGAATTTGAAATTTTGCTACACGATGATGCTTCAACAGATAATTCACAACAGATAATAAAGGAACTGTGGGCTCTACATCCCGATAAGATAAGGCCAGTTTTGCAAACGGAAAATCAATACTCCAAAGGTGAAAGGGGAATGATGTTGAGGTTTAACTTTCCGAGAGCACGCGGCAAATACATCGCTATCTGCGAAGGTGACGATTACTGGACGGATCCTTTAAAACTACAAAAACAAGTTGACTTTCTAGAAAATAACCCAGATTATGTCTTGTGTTTTCACGATGTCGACGTGCTTCTGCCTGACGGCGAATTGAAGCCCGATTTTATTACGAAGGTACCTGATTATTACGAAGAACTTTCCACCCTTGCCAAAGTTGGTAACTATATCCATACTCCATCGGTAGTTTTCCGAAATCACGTACAAAACATGCCATCGTACACTGTAAAGGCTGCTATTGGTGATTACTTCCTCTATTGCTTTTTAGGGCAGTTTGGAAAATTTAAACATCTCAATGATTCAATGGCCGTTTATAGATATGGCGTTGGAGTATGGAGTAAACTAGAGCAATTTAATCGAGACAAGCATACAATCAAAACTCTTATACTTCTGAGACGATACTTTCTAGAGATAAACAGATTGGACGTCGCCAAAATATTTGAAAGGAGAGTAAGCGATTTTTGTAATAAGAATATAGATAATATTAAATCAGAGGATCTTCAGATTTTTTCACCACATAAGGAGGATTATGAGTGGTTGTCCACACTTTTTTTGGGATTGGCTAAAAATTATAAAGAGCAATGGCTAAAAACGAGGAGAGAACTTCCTGAGTATATTCCCTATTTTCAATTGCTGAAGGTGGCGTTGAACAGGTTGGTTTCGAAGTTAGTCAAAAGAAAATTCCTTTGAAATGAGCCGGCCAATCTTCGTTTCCATTATAATCCCAAATTTTAATCACGGTAGATTCTTACACGAACGATTGAACTCTGTTTTCAATCAAGCATATCAGAATTTTGAAGTGATTTTACTCGATGACGCCTCAACTGACGGCAGTCAGGAAATTCTCAATGAGTTTTGCAATCATCCTAAAGTAAGCGAAGTCATCATTAATAATGTTAACAGCGGGAGTCCTTTCGCTCAATGGATGCTTGGAATCAAGCATGCAAAAGGAGACCTCATTTGGATTGCAGAAAGCGACGATCGTTCAGACAATTCTTTTCTTGAAGTACTGGTGCCACTGTTTGCAAATTCTAGATTAGCCTTGGCTTATACCCAATCATACGATATTGACGAGATGGGAGAGATTTTCCTTGATAGGATAGAGTACACAAAGTCGTTTAAGGAAAATATTTGGATGAGTGATTTCACTATAAGTACGCGCTCTTTTTCCAACGACTATTTGATCAAAAAGAATGTGATTCCTAATGTGAGCGCTGTGCTTTTTAGAAAGGAGGAGCTGGTGCGCGTGCTCTCTATGCCCATTCCATTCAAGGCCTTTCGAAAATGCGGAGATTGGCTAGTGTATGCCTTGATATGCTACCAAATGGAAAAGGAGGTTTCTTTTGTAGCGAAACATTTAAACCACTTTAGACACTCTCAAGGTAATACAAGAGAAAACGATTCCGAGCCGCAACGAATCATCCGATTGTCCGAGGAATGGGCCATTCGAGCAGAGTATAAAGAACTACTCGGTTGGAACACCCAATGGTCAAAAGATATGCAACGAATGTTGGAGAGAGAACTCTACAAATTCTCTAAGGGAGCCCATCGCAAGACTTTGAAAGAAAAAATCAAAAGCCTTTCTAGTGGCGGGCTGACGAACTTTTATCTGTTTTACTTTAGAGAATTATTAAGAGGTCTTATCGGTAGAAAGTAAATTCTATCCATTTCTATTTCAATTCTTTCTTTTCTTTGCAGTCCCAAAATTACTGCATTATGAACGTATTGGTACTCGGATCTGGTGGCCGTGAACATGCCATCAGCTGGAAGCTCGCACAGAGCTCTCAAATCTCCTCGCTCTACATCGCCCCAGGCAATGCTGGAACGGATGCCGTTGGTACCAACGTGGATATCAATCCTGAAGATTTTAAAGCAGTAAAAAAATTCGTTCTTGAAAAAGAAATAGGTCTCGTTGTTGTCGGACCAGAAGCGCCTTTGGTGAAAGGCATTGTTGATTTTTTTAAAAATGATAAAGCCCTCTCCAATGTGGGCATCATTGGTCCTTCACAACAAGGCGCCCAACTCGAGGGCAGCAAGGAATTCGCAAAACTCTTCATGCAACGTCATCGCATTCCTACGGCGAAATATGCTTCCTTCACAAAGGATAATGTAGAAGAAGGCAAAGCTTTTCTTGCAAAGATGAAAGCACCATATGTGTTGAAAGCAGACGGATTAGCGGCGGGAAAAGGTGTTGTGATTCTTTCAGATTTGAAAGAAGCACAAGCAGAGCTGGAGTCGATGCTGGTGAATCAAAAATTCGGTGATGCGAGCGCAACTGTGGTGATTGAAGAATTTTTGAAGGGTATCGAGTGCAGCGTATTTGTGCTTACTGATGGACATTCCTATAAAATACTTCCTGAGGCGAAAGACTACAAGCGCATTGGCGTAGGCGATACGGGCCCCAATACTGGGGGCATGGGCGCTATTTCTCCTGTTCCTTTTTGTACCGAAGAATTCATGGACAAAGTGGAAACCCGCATTATTATTCCTACTGTAAAGGGTTTAAAGGCTGAGAATATCGATTATAAGGGTTTCATATTCATTGGATTGATTAAGGTGAATAATGAGCCTTATGTGATTGAATACAATTGTCGCATGGGCGACCCTGAAACGGAGGTAGTAGTGCCGCGCATCAAATCAGACCTTTTGAATCTTTTCGAAGGCGTGGTGACAGAAACCTTGTCTGAATGCGACTTGCATGTAGACGAACGCGTAGCGAGCACCGTGGTGTTGGTGAGCAAGGGATATCCTGATGCTTATGAGAAAGGAAAGGAAATCAAAGGATTACACCGTCCAGAAAATGCTATTGTGTTTCACGCGGGGACCAAGAAGTCGGGTCAAAAGATTGTGACCAATGGTGGACGTGTTTTGGCAGTGACCGCCTTTGGCGGCAGCATCGAAGAAGCCACCGACCGCTCTTTCGCGGCAGCTGGCTCCATTGAATATAGTGGAAAATATTTCCGCGAGGACATTGGAAAAGATTTGTTGGCTTATTGAAAAAAAAGCGCTCCTAGGGAGCGCTTTTTTTTAAATATTGAGCTTTACTGCTTAATAAACTCGAATGACTTACTTTGTCCGTCAGTTGAGATTACTCTCAGAAAGTACTGCCCCGAAGCTAAAGTCGATGGAAGATTCACCTGATGAGTGAAGTTTCCTTCGAGATTTATTGCCTCAGAATAAACCAATTTTCCCATCATGTCGTGAATAATGAGAGAATTGATAATGCCTTCATTTTCTTTGATTTTAACAAAGAGAATTTCTCTGGTGGGGTTAGGAAAAATAGACTCTTCATAGTTGGGTTCAATTAGATTTCTATAAGTTGGAGTATTCCCACATGAGACAAAACTCAGGCTGGTTGGAGAGTTTATGTTGACTCCGAAAGAATAGTTACTTTGCGATGTTTGAGTTATGTAAGGCATCGTTGTCTCAGTCTCAAGAGTTGATAAAGAGTCGGGAGAATAGCCAAGTGAAATAGCATTTTGAAGTGAAATGTAAGTTTGCGCTTTTTGTTTCCAATTGTGAAGCGTGGCTTGTTCTAGTGAATCCAAAGGACAGTTATTTAAATTCTCAAAAACTTCAAGTGCTAAGAAATTACTTCTTAATGTAAGAAATAATTGACCTTTCTTTAGCTCTGTTTCAAATTGAGAACGATAAGTTTCGCTTGTCAATACGCTATCAGTATGCAAGTTTAACATGTCGACATATTTTTGGGTATATGGGTCAAAAGCGGTTTGATTTTGTGAAACTTGAAGCTCTTCATTTACAAACATGTTTTCAATGGAAATTTTCATCATGTTGAGTCCCCAGTCAGTGAGTTCTCTAATTTCACTATTGTCACGGTTTAGACCTGAGTTCAAAATTTCATGGAATAGCTCAACTGCTGTGGCATCATTTCCTAATGAGTCATACACTTCCATAAAGCTTGCAGCATATGTAAGTGCGCTATCTAGCTGGACATTCTGGAACGTGAAAGTGTTAATTTCAAGAGTAGCTGTTCCATTTTTGAGCACTCTATTTTCTCCTGAAGAATTACTTGAATCGTTATTTTTCGACAGGGTGGAAAATCCGGTAATAGAGACCCCTTTTTTCCGGTCCAAATAGACCCCTCATTTTCACCTCTGTATTTTGGGATAAAATTAGCGTCAAAGAACGAGTGGCAAAGTTAATTAAAAAAGAGGTTCTTGGTCTGCGGTTTTG
>JBKCOM010000135.1:0-3548 GCA_046309775.1 Flavobacteriales bacterium | reverse complement strand
TTTGTAAGCGTAGAATGCGAGGTATGCAAAACATACCACTCCCACCCAGTAGCTCTGTTGAATGCCCACCATGTGATCGGAAACATAACCTTGAATGAGGCTCACCACGCCGCCGCCCATGATCATCATGATCAGCAAGCTAGAACCTTCATTCGTGTATTTCCCAAGACCAGAAATAGCAAGTGTGAAAATACAAGGCCACAGCGTGCTGCAGAAGAGACCTACAAGGATAAATGCATACACACTCACAAAGCCAGAACCGAAGATGCCTGTAATCAACGCTGCGATGGCACAGATAGAATAAATCATCAATTGACGAGCGGGCTGACCATTACTCATGCGATCAATGATAATGAGGAAAATAATGAAGATGGCGTAAAAATAGAATTGAGAAACATCAGTGCCCGCTATAGCATTTACTAAAAGGAAAATACCGAAAGCAGCAAACGGTAGAACGATGTTCATGATCTGCTTCACATTTGCAGACATATTGAAAGCCCCTGCAGCGCTCGTCCAGCGACCGATCATCAAACTCGCCCAGAAGAGAGATACGAAAGGAGAAATATTTTTTTCTTCAAAATTCAATTTCTGTTTCATGAATTCTGGGAGGTTGCTCGCCGTAGAAACTTCAACGCCTACATAAACGAAAATCGCAATCATACCCAAGTAGAGTTGTGGAAAAGCGAAAGGACTTTTTGCCGAAGCTTGCGCTGCCGTTTCGTTTGCAGCGGAAGGCGCGTCGATTTTATCTGGAACGTTGGATAGTTTAAATAGTACAGCCGCAATAAGGAAAGCCGCACCTAGAGCGATGTAAGGAAGTTTTACAGCCTCGAGGTTGAGCGTTGTCTCCGATGCATTCGGACTACCGAAGATTGCATAAGCGATGATTACTGGACCGATTGTAGTACCGATATTATTGATGCCACCCGCGAGGGAGAGACGTTGCGAACCTTGTTTGGGATCGCCCATCGAAATCGCGAGCGGATTTGCAGCCGTTTGTTGGAGTGAGAAACCGAGACCAACAATGAAAAGTCCGCTCAGTAGGAGGGGGAATGAAGCATTGTTTGCCGCGGGTATGAAGAGCAGTGTACCGAGGGCTGAAATCACGAGGCCGAGAGCTAGACCATTGCGATAGCCGAGGGCATTGAGGATATCTTGATTTCGAATTTTTGAAGTGATGTAGTAAGCCAGCGAACCGACCGTGTAGGCGACATAGAAAGCAAACGAAATCATTTGCGATTCGAGTTGTTCGAGGTTGAGTGCTTTTTTGAAAACGGGAATGAGGATATCATTGCTAGCAGCCACGAACCCCCAGAAGAAGAAAACGGAGACGAGCGTAATAAACGGCCCCATCGCCTTAGTTTGTTTGGTCATAAGATCTTGGTTATGTGCTGGCTAATATATAGAAAACGGTGGATATAACTTGGTTTCTACCTAATTTTGAGCTAATGAACGACTTACTTTCAATAGCGAAGGCCTATTTTTTGGCGGGAGTTTTAGTGTTTTCTTTTATTTATTTGAAAGCTCAAAAGTTTGCAGTCACTTATGATTTTAAACAAAATGTCTATCATCTACAAGATTTAAAAACTGGGATACTGGATACCGTTAAGTACGACATGATTGAGTACAGAGATGATTATTACGTCTTAAAGAGAAACAAAAAGTATGGCATGTTTGATAAGGAAGGTAAGGTGATTTTTCCTTTGAATTCGGAGAATATTCTAATTTACAATGATTATATCTATAATGAATGCTTAGAGGATACATTTTTTCTAAGACATTATATATATGATAAAAAAATCAATCTGATAGATATTTCGGAAAGACACCCAGTTTTTCTGAAGCCTCATTTTATTCTCACAAAAGGGGGAAAAAGAGGTGTAGTGAATCAGGAAGGTATAGTAGTGTTACCTTTTGAATTTGATGAGATTAAAATATTGACGAATATAAAAAATGAATATCGCTTTCTATGCAGTAAGAGTGGTTTTTCAGGACTTATTGACGCGAATGGAAACGAATTAATTCCATTTAGTAAATGTAGTTTATTTGTATTGAATAGAAATAGGAACGCGGTATTCACGGGGGAGGAGTATGCTCAATCGGAGTATATTGCATTTTACGCGTCGGGAGCGCTGGGAATTTATGATATTGATGGTAACTTAGTAATTCCCGCCGTGTATGATGATGCTCGTCTTGAATTCAGAAATGGGCTCTTTTGTGTATCCAAATATGGAAAATATGGATTCGTAAATACAAGTAATAGGATAGTTATTCCATTTGAATATGATGATGCGTTACCTTTCAAAAGTAACGTCGCCAGCGTTAGATTAGGTACAAAGTATAGTTTGATTGATAGTCAAAACAAACAGATTATTCCCTCTGAAAACTATTCCTCTCATTTTAATTTTATAAACGGAATTTCTATATTCTCAAGAAATGCTGGTAAGTTGGGAATGATTGATTCAAAAGGTAAGGTGATTGTAGAAGAGAAGTATAATCGGATAGAGTTTGTAGAATACGGGAAGTATTACAGGACGGTTTTAAACGGGAAGGTAGGTGTCATTGATTATTATGGTAATGAGATAATTTTACCATCGTTTGATTTTGTCACAGAGTTCAAAGGATTTGGAGTAAAAACAGAGTATGACCCAGATAATTTATTCTTGGTTAAAAGAGATGGAAAGTTTGGCGTTATAAACTCCAAGGGAGAATTCATAATTGATATGGTCTATGATGATTTAATGGTTATGGAAGACTTTGTTGTATTTAAGGTTAATTCTTTCTATGGATTGATGGACATGAATTTCAAGGTAATTCTGATGCCAGAGTTCACGAAGATCAAAGTACACAATTCGGAGTGGATAAGCGTCTTGGATCAAGAAGGATTGAATCACACTTATGATCGATTTGGGCGAAAAATATAAGAGTGATAAGAAACTTTGGATATTGGAGATAGTACCTATCCGCTTCAATCTTTTTCTCGCTTCGCTCAAAAAAGGATTTCCGCTACTATCCCTAGCGCAGCAGCCACGGACAGGAGAGAGTAGTGACTCCGTAGGAGTCGAATATTTATAACATAAAAACGCAGACATACGAATCCCCGACCCTGTAGGGATCGAATAATATCGTGCCGTATAAAATTCGACCCCTACAGGGTCGGGAATATGTTCGCTCTTATTTCTATTCTACAGAGATGCGACTCCTACGGAGTCCTGTTGCCCGCTCGCCCCTCGCCCCTTCTATTCATTCTCATTCCCATTCTGATTCTCATTCTAAAAAATAGTTTCCAGTCTTGAGTAATTTCAGAATCACAATCACAATGAGAATGAAAATGAATGGAGTAGTGAGGAACTAGAATTCCAAATTCCAATTTCCAAACTCCAAATTCTAATTCCCTCTTGTGCATCTAATTAAAAGGTGTACATTTAAGTCAAATAACAGTGCCTCGAGGTGAGGGTATGAACTAGTTAGCTGCAATTTTAGAGCAATTCAATATGTGATTATAAAATGAGGAATAGTAAATAGATGAAAATAGAATCATTTTTTTT
>JBKCOM010000134.1:0-3144 GCA_046309775.1 Flavobacteriales bacterium | reverse complement strand
CAAAAGTCCCGCCGTGGCAGGACTTAAGTTTTGCACTCGCTTTACAAATCCGGTTACTTCCTTCGCCGGCTGTAGCTTCTTTATGATTGGATATAATCGTTGTCGTTATCTGTTGCTAATGTACTCTATACAACCACATTTAGTTTCCCCCCACCGCCCAAAGAAATTTATTTATTTACATGTCAAACCGAGCAGATTTTGACAACTATTCAAATGTCAACACCTTATTCTACAAGCATTAGTGGTCATCATGTTTTATAAAAATTGCCGAGCAGCGCTCCATATTTAATTGAATAGATAGTCCATATTTTCCTGCCACTAATCCTGTCAAAGGAACAAGTACTTGGTGAAATCCTGGCTCTACCGCTTTGTCTGTAAATTCTTTTATCACCGATCCTTGATCGTTGTAAATTCGAATAACCACATCGCCGAATTCTTTATTACTAAACCGAACGAACATTCTGTCTCCACTGGGCTTTAACTCGTCGGTATATAGACAAAGCGTTGAATCTTTTGCTGCGCCAATGGATGCGAGCTGAGTTATTGTAAATAATACAAAAAGTAAATATTTCATAATCGGGAGGTAGGTTAGGTTGGAGTGTAAAGCGTCCTGCTTTCAAGCGCTCACGATTCTTTTACATTGCAATTTGTTTTCACCCCACCGAATACAAAATATTTCGCGCCCACAAATTGAGTAGGCGGGCTTGTGATCTAGACAAGCGGCACGATCTCCATTTCGTCTGTGTAAACAAGATATCCCTTGGTAGGCTGCCCGCTTATTTTTTCAAGCTCATCTCTATACTGTTTAATTTGCTCCAGATGCTTTTTAGATCGAGCGCCTGTTTTAAAGTCAATTACTTCCCAACCATTTTCACCGACCACTACTCTGTCGGGCCTAATGGGCATTCCATTCGGCAAGATGATTTCACGCTCATTAAAGATTTTTACCCCAGCACTAAACCATGCACGCAATGACGGATGGTCGCAAATGCGCAAAAGTTCTTGCGCAAGCTTAGGATACTGCGAACTATTAAACATAGGATATCGCGGCATCACTTTCTTTATCGCGTGATCAATATCTACAGGCAATGTGATGTGACTCAAGCACTCGTGTATGATGGTCCCCAGCAATCGCTGCTCTTGATGCTCGAGTATTTTTTCTTTTAAAACAGTATAGCGCAATTGAGCCGAATGAACGTTCGGTTTGATATTTCCATCAATGAGCAATACCGATTGAGGTTGACGTCGCTTGCGCTGTGGTTCGGACTTTTCACCGAGTACATAATGACTTCCACTCGCGGTCATCGTCTTTGCTGCTTGGGCCATTATTTCTTTAGAAATGCTATCAGCACCTTTTTCTTCTATTAAAATATAAAGTCGCTCCTCTGGTCTTGTGGTAGCTACGTAACAAAGATTGAGTTTGTCAAGGGTGGTCATGTCGATATCCTGTTTCACAGCTTGAGGCATATCTTCATGGATAGTGGTTTTACTATTCTTATAAATGAACTTAGAAAGTCCGAAAATTTCAGGATCTACATCGAGCCAGATTTCATTGGCATTGTCTTTTCCAGAGAATCGTGGATAGATGACTACAGGAAATTGCAAGCCTTTACTTTTGTGAATGGTCATGATATTCACCTTGTCATTTCCTTCTTGTGCCGAGATATAAAGCTTTTCACGCTGATCTTCCCACCATTCACATATTTCCTGAAGCGAATAATCCTTCTGCGTGCTGAGTCTTGTCAAGTGGTCGCACAAAAACTCAAGGAAAACATCCTTTTCCAATCCAAACAAACGAATTGTTGTTTCAGCAATCTCAATCGCGCTTAGGAGCATATTGACTTCGCCGATATTGGGATATTCTTTTTCAAAAAATAGGATGGTGTCAGGTATAATTTGCTTTTCTAATCGAATAGAGTAGGTTTCTGTTAATTGACGGAGATTGAATTTTTCAGGAAATATCAAGCATAGGTTTTGCCAAATACTCACACGGCTGTAGAGGTGGTCGGGCTGTGTCATATATTTCAAAAATGCCATCACCAATTTTACTTTAGGTGAGTTGGCCAATAAGAAGCTCTCTTTGGTGACCACTTGAATGCCCGCTTGAAATAAGGCGGCTGATATTGGGCCAGCATCCTTACCGCCTTTCCTTGTAAGGATCGCTATGTCGCCAGGGTCATAACCATCTGCGATGCATTGCTGAACCGTACTTACTATATAACCGAGCGATTGTTCGGTTTTTATTTTTTTTTCTTCTGGATTGATAAAAACTTCTACATAACCTTCTATTTCTTTTACTTCGTCTTGTGATTGATCTAGATAAACATCCTTTGCAAGAAGCAGTAATTCCCCTTCTTCATAATTTTTATAAAGGCCATTATTAAACCGAATGATCGCTCGGGAGCTTCGGAAGTTCTTTTTTAATAATCCTTTTTCGTAATTGTACTTAATTGCTTGACGCCTTTCAGGGAGTTGATCGCCGAGCAATTCAGGTAATTTGACGAATTGTTCCGCTTTGCCATTTCGCCAGCGGTAAATGGCTTGTTTACCATCTCCCACTATGAGGTTGAAGTGTCCTTTCGATAGGGCATTTTCAATTAAGGGTAAAAAATTATTCCATTGCAATCCGGAGGTGTCCTGGAATTCGTCGAAGAGAATATGATTGTACCGCTCGCCCACACGTTCATAGATATAGGGTGCGGGATTGTCGTTGACGATTTCAGAAATGATTTTTTGAAAATCCTGAATTAAAACCAAATTCTCTTCTTCTTTCAATTCGCGCGCTACGAGTGCAAGCTTGGCGAGCATGCCCATGCTGTAAACAACATTCACGGCTTTTTCGGCAATCTTGTAGTTTTCAAATTCTGCGCTGTCAATGATGGCCAATACTTCGGCGGCACAATCATTTAAAGTGGGCAAGACCTGTTCTGTCTTTAGTTTGATTGCCGCAGGTACTTTGGCGGCAAACCAGCTATTGGGCTTATTGATGGTCTCACGGAAACGCTTGCCGGGCAATTCAACGGTGCCTCCGAGTATTTTATGAAAATAGGAGAAGGCCGAGGCGCTTTTGTAAGAATAGTCTGTAATGGCTAATCCTGCTGCTTCGGATGCAGCAATGGCCCTTTTGCATGGATCTCCCAATTT
>JBKCOM010000133.1:0-6198 GCA_046309775.1 Flavobacteriales bacterium | reverse complement strand
CTGTACATTGCCGCGGACGTTACTCAATTCCACAGCCTTTTGCTTGAATTCTTTGCTGTAATTTTTTCTTTCTTGTTTCATGATGTTAAGGTATTAAAATCCTCCTTAACTTAGTGTCCGGACAAACGTAGCAAATCCAGTCACTTACTTTACAATTTTAAATAAACGTTCTATGATTGAGTCAATTGAGGCCCGTTAGATTTGAGCTAATTGAAGAGTTTCGAGTCATTGCTTAAATACCCATGTTAAATTACAAAGCGTTGATTATCATTTAAATAAACGCTTGAGTAGTTGTTTTTGAGAAAATGACCGTGACTTCCTCTTGAACTTCGCTAAATCTCTTCAGGGTTTTTTTTGTAATAAAATCGCAAAAAAAACTCCTTTTCATGCATGTTCTAGATACTAAAACTCGTATTATTGCGAATAATTCTCAAAAAAACAATGATAATTAGTTTTACAGTTAAGAATTACCGATCCTTTAAGGACGAAGCGGTATTTAGTATGGAAGCATCAAGCTCAAAGGGAAAATTGGACAATGTTGCTGAAGTAATTACCAAAAACGGAAAAAAATTCAAACTCTTGAAATCCGCTGTAATTTATGGAGCCAATGCAAGTGGCAAGAGTAATGTCATCAGAGCCTACTGGACATTCAGACAGCTTATTTCTTCATCCTTCCGATATGACGTAAATGATGAAATTCTTCTGGCTGAGCCTTTTCAACTGTCACAGGAAACTGAAAATCTTCCTTGTGAATTTGCTTTGAACTTTATTGGTTGGGACAAGCAACAGTACATATATTCCGTGAGTATTTCGAGAAATGAAGGTATTGTTGAAGAAACATTAAAATACTATCCCAGTAAGACAGCAAAATTAATCTATAGAAGGCGAGGAAGAAAAATTACATCTAAAAACGCAGAATTTTTCAAAGGGAAATTCAATCTAGTAGATATTAACCCAAAAAGATTACTCTTGTCGGAGTTGGGGAACAGCGGAAATCTCTTCTGGGAAGAGCTAAGAAATTATTTTCTCATTGGAACTATAGCAATTAATAGCTCAGCATCTGGTTCTATTACTCGTTTAACAGAAAATTCTAAACGAATATTTGACAGTAATGACGAAGATGCGATTGCAATAAGAAATAAGATTATCAAATTAGTTAAAATTTCTGACTTAGGAATTAAAGATCTTGATTTACAAGAGGATATTGCAGTTGTAAAAGCCGATAATTCAGATTTGATAAACAACGACGAATCTTATTCCGATATCAGAAAAGAAAAAAGATTCAAGACATCGCATAACGTCTATGCTAGTAACGAATTAGTTGGGAAGAAGCAATTTGATTTAATAAAGCAAGGCTCCACAGGAACAGTAGCCATAGTAGGATTAAGTGCCGAAATCCTGGTTTCACTTGCAATGAGGGATGGAAGACTAATTTGGATCGATGAAATTGACAACAGCTTGCATCCTTATTTATGCAGATTTCTGATTAGTCTTTTTAATCATCCCAAAAGTAATCCTAATAATTCTCAGTTGATTTTTGCAACTCATGAAACCACTTTGCTCGATAGAAAAAACTTCAGAAAAGATCAGATTTGGATTACATCTAAGGATAAATTTGGAGTCTCAAAACTCTACAGTGTTCACGACTTGGATATAGAAGGTTTAAGAGATGATGTTCCATTTGATAAGTGGTATATGAGTGGAAAATTTGGCGGACTGCCGAAAATAAAGGAATTGGATTTCATTTTTGATAGACTAGATTGAATTCTAATGGGTAGAAAACGTAGAAATATCAAACTAAAGCCAGTGCTTTTTATAGCATGCGAAGGCACATCAACGGAATATCAATATTTTCAAAGTTGGGCACAGTCAGATGAGGTTTTAAACTGGTTTGAGAGAGTGGATGTTTATCCGGATGAGAATGCAGACAGACCTAAAACTACTCCTTATCAATTATTTGAAAAAGCAAAAGAAATGTTGGATCAAGACTTAGCTGATATTGCTTGGATTGTATTTGATCATGATAACCATCCAAGGTTGTCAGATACATTTCTTGATGCTCAAGCATCAAATGTTAAGGTTGCTTTTTCTTCTCGGTCTTTTGAGGAGTGGGTACTCTTACATTTTCAAAAAAACAGCACAACCTTCAACGCGACGGAATGCAAGGATAATGAGGAAAAGCCTATAAACTGTGGATCATCTTTTGTTCCTGACTGTTCTCCAGTCGATTGCTTGATTGGTCACATAAGAAGGGAAAATTTAATCGTTAACTATTCAAAGAAAAAAACGTTTGATCTGTATGACAATTTACGCACCAATACGGAGATCGCAATTGTGAATGCTGCATGGCTTAGATTTCGGGTTGGCGCTTCTATCAATTCAGTTCAGCCTCCTTTAGAAACCTTGAATCCATACACTGATGTTGATCAACTAATTTATAAACTTCAAGAGAGGAGTGATAAGATAGAATGGGGAGATTCAGGCACGAACATTTCCCTGAATAATTGGATTTTAAATGCAGTTTTGATAAAAGGAAATATTGTAGTAAGACTTTCACATACGAGACCTCAATCTGTCGCGTTAAATGCATTTTTTCCTTTGCCATGTTTCTTCGATACGAACGATGAATTGAATGATACCCCATGTGAGTTGGTAGAAATGAGAATTTCAGAAAGTTCGAATGGAAGCTCACCAAACTTATTGATTCGAGGTGATGAAGTAACTTACACTTTGCGATCTAATGGGCACCCTTATTTTCTCTTTAATAATTCTGATGAAAAAGTAAGGATATACATCGCTTTGTAGTTTTTCAAGAAAAAAGCTACAACAAGTATGTCCACTTTCCAATTAATTTCGAGCTTTTAATATCCCCCCCGCATTAAACCTTCCCGTAGCCTTCGCTTCACCTTTGGCTACTTCGATTATTACGTCAACTTCATGAGCGTGGGTATTCGTGCCCTTGAAGCGGCCTTCCTTTGTGGTGTGGTAGATGAATATGAAGCTGGTTTCCGGATTCTGTTTACGAATTAGCTCAATATCTGTAATGTCGATACCCGCTTTTGAAACTGAATCGATGAATACAAATTGATACATGCTCACATCAGAAGGAATACGATCTGTGATAAAGAGATTTGAGTGTGATGCATTGAGTCGGTCAATCTTCTCTTTCAAAGTGTACCCAAATCCTTCTTCTATGGCGCAAAAAAGCACTTTGCCATGATTGCTGGCCAGATGTTTCGCAAAGTCCAAACAAAGGGTGGATTTGCCCGATTTTGGGAGTCCGTAAACCATAGCAGAAAACCCCACTGATGGATCACCGATGAGCTCTTTGTATTTACCTGTCAGCCCAATGGTTTGAAACTCCATTCCAAGGAGCTCACCTGAGGGCACTATGATTGTTTCATCCCCAAAGTCCTCTTCCTCGTCGGTTCCGTTTAGACTTTTTTTTTGACTGAATAAATCTTCTCCAACGATCCCAAGCAGCCCGTTGAGCTCTGTCTTAGCAATGGTAAGAGTGCTCGCGTTACCTTCAAGGAAGGACTTCAAGTTTTCATAAGCATCATTGAGCTTTTTGGCGTACTTGTCATTTCGAGAGATTTTACCGCCTTTAACAGCTTTCTCCATGCGATTCATCAACCGCTCTGCTTTTTCCTTTATGCCCACCTTTCCATTCAAACCAACATAGGCTTTTAGCAGCGCAATTGACAACATGCTTTCCTGGCTATTTGCAATTTCAAGATAGCGTTTCAGGTTTTTTGCGTCGATCTTGATTTCGGCCATATCTCCCATCTTCTCATAGGCTTTTATGAGTTGGTCTTGCATCAATGCAATTTCCTTTGCAAAAGGTGAATCCTTACGAATCCTTCTTTCTAAAATGGCTCTTTGAAGTCCAGCAAGTAGGTTGAGAATTTGAGCTTGTGTCTTGATTTTGCCATGCATGTTTGCGTATCGTTTGATGAATTGGACATCAGTATCAATTCGTTCAACAAGATCCGCTTCGACTTCTTCTGGCTCTTCCTCATTGGTGATAGTTCGCACCAAGACCATGTCATTTTCTTCAATGAAAGATTCTGCATCTTCAATCGAATCGAATTTTTCATTTGCAAACTTTTGATCGGTGGCCACATCCCAAACGATGAACTTGGATGAGTTTTTTGAGGCAGGTCGAATCTCCACTTTCTTACCAGAGTAGTTCTTCTTTGAGGTTTTCTTATCTGGAATCGGTTTTGGCTTCGGAGTTGGCTTTTGCTTTGGATCAGGTTTAGTGGGCTTGTTTGGGTTCTTAGCCAAATAATCACCTAACTTTTGGAAGTAAGCTTCAACAACCCTCTTAATGTTATCATTGGAGTTATATGCAGTCCAGTTATTCTGGGCAGCCCCTTCGACAAGTTTATGTCCTTTGGCCAATGCTTCGGGCATGGTTGACCAGTTGATATTTTGAGTCTCTGAAAAGTAATTTTTGATATTGATCATGGTGAATAGATTGTTTGGTTAAATGGAGAATAGTTCAAGTTCGACTTCAAGCGCAAGTGCTTCGAGCTCTAGTTCACTCGAGAAGGTTTCTGCGGCCTCTGGCTGGGGAACACCAGCTTGTCTAAACTCGAGTAGGTAGTTGAGTCTTTCAAATTCCTCCGCTCGGTTGACAGCAGATCGACCTTCTACCTGCAGCGCAGATTTCTTTTGCTCGATTTCAGCTCTCAGATCGCTCCAGCGCGACGAATTCTGTTCTCCCTTGTAAGTTTCCGCTCGAAGCTGCAAAGCCGCTTTATCGGCTTCGTATTGAGTCGAAACGGGTGCTAGATCACTCGTAAGTGAATAGCCTTTTGGTTTCAGAATCGTTCTTTCCGTTTTTCTGACTTTGCTGACGTATTCTTTGAAGTAAGAAAGGAAGTACTTAGCAGAAAGGTAAATACCAAGGACAGGATAGCTATTCTCGATCTTTCTTCCAATAGATAGTATGTCTTTGTCTTGTTGATCGCTGCTGTTTAGTACGAGTTCGATCTCCTCTTTTAATTCCTTGGCTTTCTTTATTTGTTTGCTCTGAATTTCTCCGTCCTCGGCTGCTTTAGGAATTTCCTTCAGGAATTCAGAATTCAAAAGGGTGGTGTGAAAGGTGCGAATGGTTTCAAGGCTTTTCTCACGGTAGGTTAAATAATCCTTTATATCGCTTTGAACCTCCTTGATTGCTTCAATTGCATTGAGCAGCTTTCGATACTCGCGATTGATTTGTTCTTTCTCCTGGTCAAAGAACATTTTCACAAGGCGATCAACGTCAGTGATGAGTGCGAGTTTGATTTCTTCAGGATCAAGACTTTCGAGGTCAAGTACATTGCCACGATCACCACGGAACCAAATGTCATTGATGCGTGAGGTCTTTTCTTCAAGTTTCTGAAAGACAAATACGTCCATCGAATCCTGTATAAGCGGCATTACAATGCGGACATAACTGAATTGATTGCCTTGTCTCCAAATGCGCCCTTCGAGCTGTCGGATGTCTGTTGGATTCCACTCCGGATAACAGTTGTAGATAACCGTTCCGCGTTTTTGCAAATCTATCCCTTCGCGAATGGTGGCCGTTCCGATGATGATCTTTACTACTCCATCAAGGAATGCTTCTTTGATTGTTTCTTTTCGAGTATCGTTGATTTCCGATGAGATGATCTCAACTTCATCCACCTTCGTTCGGTCATACATCACTCCGGATTGATAGCCGATTTCTTTTTCAAGATACTCCTTGATTAACGGAAAGAACTGCTTTCCTCGGTTCATATAAATCACCTGACCAGATACGGCCTCCTTGTGATCCTCATGCCAAGACTTCACCGATTTGATGCACTCCATCACATACTGAATCTTTGGACTTTCCTCTACAAATTCTTTGTAGTTCTCTGGGTTTCCTTTGAGAATAAAAGGTGACAGTGCATTGTCCAAACTATATGCAAGCGCCCTGAAGAGATTTCCCATATCAAGTTTGCCCTGCGTTGAGCTCTTGGCCAAACTCACTATACTGTTCTGATTCTCCCTTTGCTTTGGGGTCATGTTGATATAGGTGAGTACTTGCTTGTCCTGTGCAAGTCTCACTTTTGAGTTATTGAAGTCATAGAGAAGTGGAAGATTAATCTTCTTTGGACGTACAACACCCGCTTCCTCTCCAGTTTTATAGAGAATGTGGTTGTAGATGAGCTTTTGTAAAATCCT
>JBKCOM010000132.1:0-4176 GCA_046309775.1 Flavobacteriales bacterium | reverse complement strand
TTCATCAAACTTATAATAGGTATTACTGGGCGAATCTAAATATTCTTTTACCCCCATCATTTTCAATGCAATTGAACGCATATACCATGGAAACATTTGCTTGATATTATTCTTATATGATTCGCTCATCCACCATTTTTTTTCCGGTACACGGTATTTTTTATCTGTTAAATGATTTAACAACGTATCGCCATATATAGTGTTTCCCCCGCTGTTGTATCGCAGATCAATAACCAAGAAACTACATTTATTTTCGATTTTTTCAAAAACGGAATCCAGTTCACGGCTGTAAAGTTCAATATCTTGGTATTCGTAACTGTATAAATTGATATAAGCAATACTGTCATTAAACCAATTGAATTCAAAGCCCTTATCTTCTGAATTATTGTTATTGCTATTACCACTTTGATTTCTATTTTCGTATTTGATCGTGATTGTCTGCTGTTTTTGCAAGGAGTCCAGGAAATCTATTTTGTAAGGTGGAGGCATCTTATTCAGAAATAAATACTGGCCGAATTTATCAATTACAGATTTTTCTCTCCACGCACGTGTACCACTGCATTGTTTGAGAAATAAAGTAATTAGGCTATCTACGGATGCACCGTTTATTTTTTTTAAACGCGATCCTTTTAAAGCGTCATGTTTATTGTCTGCCTTGACCACGATAAGATTACTATTTGAAAAACTGAGTTTCAATGGCCATTCAGTGCCATCGTATGGTAAATGCGGATTGTATTTTTTTTCCGGAAAAGAAACCTCAAGATGAGCTATATCGAAACTAACCAGCAAATTGCTAACGTTAACAAGGAAATCCGACTTGGATAACGTCTTGTTTTTTAAGATTGATTTAGAAATGCTATCTACAATATATTCTGGCCAAACATAATATTCCCGAGGCATGATATCACGGATATTGTTGAGGAGTATGTTCAAGTCCTCGTTTAGTTGTTCCCGAGTCAATGATTCATCATCAATGTGAGTTGAGATTCTTTTATTAACAACTTCTCGGAAATTTAAGCAGCCACTAAAAAAACCGAGTGAGAATAGAATTAGAAAAAAAAGCAAATATTTAATTATTTTTTTCATGTGTATATGTTTATATATAGATTTTTTCATTTAATCTTCTGTCTAAATAAAAATTGCTGCTAACTATTTCATAACCGCACCCGTGGTGCATTTATCTGACTTAAAAGTACACCTAATTTTTAAATATCCAAAGGATCCAATGGGCTCTTAATCATACCAATGCTCTTATTACTCACGTGAGTTTAGATTTCTGTAGTCTTCGTAATCACGGGAACGAGAACGGGAACAAGAACGGGAACTTAAACTTAGGATAGAAGTTCGCTATCAAAAATTGCGGCTGGTGAAATTACTACCTCGTCCATTGGAATTTTGTCTCCGTAACGTTCTCTCATTTTCTTCTTAACGGCTTCGCTTGTCAATTCAAAGTCGCTCCATTTGTCAAGCGCTGTTGTCGTTACTGGCTGAATTGCTTCAAAAACGTAAAATTGTCCGTTATCGTTGTAAACAATTCCACAATGTGAATATCTTGAGTTTGTGGCAAGTTGAATGGCTTTACTTTGTTCTGAAAGCGAAGTTTGAAAAATCAGGTCGCCATCTTTTAATTCGTCATTGTCGGCAAGTTGTTTTACTTCTGTTTTCGCATGGTCAAGTCGGTGTTTCGGGTCATAGAACTTTCGTTTGGCGTAAAGCCCAGCGAGAATTGTTAGTCCTAAAAATCCAATTATCATTAATCCTTTTTTCATTGTAGTTTCTTGTTGTGGCGTCTTCCGCGATTACTCGCGCAGTTGCGGGATCTGCGGTGCACTGAACCGCCACTTTTGCCAAACCCGTGTTATCGACAGACAAGTCCGTCTTTTCGTAATTTGTTATCGCTTTTTGAAGCTTTAATAGAAATTGGTTTGTTGTTCTTTCAACCATTTTCTTATAAAAGCAATCTGTCCTGTATGATATGAGAAGTGTTCTGTAACATGTATTAAAACTGAAATGCCTGTTTCCTGTTGATTCTGTATGAGTAGAGTCCCCAACAATTTGCGTAGGTCACCGATTGAATGCAAGAGCGTAATTCTTCGCTTAAATTAGTCATCATAAGTATAAGTTCTTCTTTACTATGTGTTTTATCAGCATCGAATTCTAATTGCCTATTTCTCACAAAAGGTTTTCCTCCAATATAGTCAAGAATCCATTGATTCAAATTGCCGTTTAGGTGTAATACCATATTGCCAACACTATTTGATTGATTGTGGGCGATACCAAATTTCTTCTTCGTTTAACATTTTAAGGCATTTTATGACACGAGGGAAGTTTTCATCTATCAAGTATCTTACAATATTATTGATTAGGGCATTTCGTAGTTGAGTTTCATTATTGTTCATAATACGTTCATCTATTTAAATTTTTGTAAGTATAAATTATTGTCCTAGTATTTCATGAATTGTATTCCTTTTCTAACTTGGGTCCAATGTTTACCGCTAACGGTTCGCGCATAAACGCCGGTTGGGTTTGTTGACCGAAAGTTATCAGTTCACCACGAAATTTCCAAAGGACCGCGAGCTCAAATTTCCCCCAAAAACCCAACTGGCGATTATGCGCTGTTAGCTGCTGGCATTCATTTCGTTCGAGTCGGTGTCGTTAATTGTCAGTATATGTGTGATACAAGTGTGTTGCAGATGTAATACAAATGTTGATTATGAGTTTGTTAATTGCCTGAATATTTTGTACACTTGCAACGTATTGATAAATAAGGATACTGCATGTCGAGGTGTTAATTCTTGATTTTGCAGTTGTCAAATCAAGTTAACGACAAAATCAAATGTCAGAGGCAGAGTTTTTACATTACGATTTGAAATTGATAGAGCCGTCTTTCGGTTCTTCACTTACGGATTTAATTATTGAGTTGGATTATCTTCGAAAGAAACCGCTTGGAGGTTCAACACACCCGAAAGTTTTTTTTCAATTGAAGCATATCTTTCATACTCTTGAAAGTATTGGGTCAGCAAGGATTGAAGGAAACAATACAACTATTGCTGAATATATTGAAACTAAACTTACAGAAAATCAAACAGTTCCGCCGAGTATCAAGGAAATACAGAACATCGAAAAGGCGATGGCATTTATTGAGGAGAATGTAAAAGATTACCCAATAAACAGAGCTTTTTTGAGTGAGATGCACAAAATGATTGTTGACGGATTGTTGCCACCTCCAAATGGAGAAGGCGATGGAACTCCAGGTGAATACAGAAAAGTAAACTTGAAAATAAATAAGTCAACGCATAAGCCGCCGGAATGGTTAATGGTTGATGATTATATGAACGAGTTGATAGATTTTGTCAACAGAGAAGATAGCCCTAAATATGATTTGCTTAAAGCCGCTATTGCCCATCATCGGTTTGTTTGGATTCACCCTTTTGGAAATGGCAATGGCAGAACTGTTCGTCTGTTCACTTATGCAATGCTTGTCAAAACAGGATTCAATGTTAATGTTGGAAGGATCATAAACCCTACTGCTGTGTTTTGCAGTAACAGGAATGATTATTATACAAAATTGTCAGAAGCCGATAAAGGAACGGATGAAGGAATATTTACTTGGGTTGAATATGTTTTGAAAGGTCTAAAAGAAGAAATTGAAAAAATTGACAGGCTGTCCGATTACAATTTCTTGAAAAAGGAAATACTGATTCCTACAATTGTTCATTCTTTAGAAAGAAAATATATCACTGATGTAGAATCAAAGATTTTGAGAAAAGCTATTGATATGCAAGTTGTCCAAGCAGCTGATGTCAAAGAGTTTTTTGGCGGCAAGGCTGATGCAGAAGTATCAAGGCAGATCAGAAAACTAATTGATAAAAAAATGCTCGTACCAGAAAAGGACGGCACACGTAAATATGTTTTGAGATTTGATAACAGCTACCTTCTTAGAAGTGTTATAAAGTCATTAGGTGAAAAAGGGTTCCTTCCTGTCCGTGATGAAGTTTTATAGTTGTACTATAGGTGGCGGGCGAAATGCTTGCAGCTAATCGAGTCACGCAAGGGAATTTCACCCCTGCGTTCTCACAAAACCGTACTTGAAGGTCTCCCTTCATACGGCTTTTCTTGTTCAGTCACTAATGTAGTAAAAACTACGGATGAACCATTGCCCAATGTGGAAAAAGT
>JBKCOM010000131.1:0-21666 GCA_046309775.1 Flavobacteriales bacterium | reverse complement strand
GTATCCAAATCCTAACCGCGGAGAGATGTTCACACTTCAGGTGGGCGGTTTGGTGAGCGAACAAGTATATGTACGTGTATTGGATATGATGGGCAAGGAAGTGTATAGCACAGGCTACGGAGTAGACGGCGTATTGAATGCAACGATTCAGATGGATCGTACATTGAGCGCAGGTGTATACATGATCGAGCTCACAGACGGCGACAACCGCATGGTTGAGCGCATGATTGTGGAGTAATAGGTTTTACTAGGTAATTTGAAACCCTTCCCGACATAAAAGTTGGGAAGGGTTTTGTTTTTTAATAAATTACCTATATTTGATTTCCAAACCAACCAAAACCTAGACAAATGACGTACTCTCTGAGGGCCATCTTTGGCTGCTTGTTGACTTTTGTTTTTACCTACTCCCTATCAGCTCAAGTTAATTTTTATTCTTTTAATCAATCTTCTGCGGCATATACACCACTGGTGACTTCAACCAATGTGTTTGCCAGTGGATGGGATGATAACACTCCCGCTTTGGTTTCCATACCGTTTGATTTTCAGTTTAATCAGATTACTTATAATAATTTAAGAGTAAATGCAAATGGCTATATAACATTTGGATCTACAAACTCTGCTGGAAATGGTTATAATCCTATAAGTAGTAATGTAAGCTATGCTGGCGCTGTTTCGGCGTTTGGGCGAGATTTGATATCCAACGCCTCAACTATAGTGCAAGGAACCGAAGGAAGCGCGCCGAATCGTGTGTTTGTTGTACAATGGAATAATGCGCGCCGCTATAATTCGGGAGGAGTTGTAGGTGACGTTTTAAACTTTCAAATTCGATTGTATGAGACATCGAATGTGGTTGAGGTTCGTTATGGAAATTGCACTGCAACTAGCACAACAAGTTTGAATGCACAGGTAGGATTGAGAGGCGCAACAAATACTGATTTCAATAATCGGAGTAGCAACTCTGGTTGGTCTGGTACAGTGGCTGGCGCAGCGAATAATGCTAGCGTAACCACGTCGAATGTTTTGATGCCAGCGTCAGGACTCAATTTCCGTTGGACCCCACCAGTAGTATGCTCTGGTACGCCAAACACGCCAACGGTGACGGCTTCAGTGAATGGATGTTTGAATGGCACTGTTGTATTATCTCCTTCAAACCTTACCATTGGAGCTGGCATTGCCTATCAATGGCAATCCTCATTGAGTGGAACCACTGGTTGGGCCAACGTAGTTGGCGGAACAGGAGCTACCAGTGCTAGTTATACCACTGCGGCACTTACTACACTGATTTATTACCGCGTTATTACCACTTGTACTGGAAGTGGTTTGAGCTCTACAAGCCCCGTAATCACTGTCAATATTGGCGACTGCTCTCCTGATAACGATATGTGTTTTGAGGCTACTCCTATTGTTTTTAATAGTGGAGTTCAAAATTTAACTACGGTCTATGCAACAAACGATAGCACTGACCCATCGTGTGGTGGAGTTGGGATTAGGGACTTATGGTTCTCCTTTGTTTATACTGGGGGTACTGTTACTATACAAACAGGATTGGGTAGCCTTACCGATACGCGTTTGGCAGTTTATGCATCTTGTGGAGGTAGTCAAATTGCCTGTAATGATGATACGCAAGGTATAGGTTTAGCTTCACGTTTGATTTTAGACTGTACAAATCTAGTTTCTGGGAATACTTATTATATTCAAGTAGGGGGCTATCAAGCGCTTCAGGGAACATTTACACTAAATGTAACCTCTGTTGGCGCTTCTGGCTGCACAAATCCTCTCGCCTCTAACTACAGCGGCTGTGCAACGATTGATAATGGTAGCTGTGTTTTTCCCCCATTAACATCATCCTTTTATAGCACTCCAACAGGGAATAATTGTTCTAATCTTCAGTTCACAAGCACAGCTACTGGCAATCTCACTGGATATTCTTGGACTTTTGAAGGAGGAACACCGTCTACTTCGACAAGTCAAAATCCTGTTGTAAGCTTTGCTACTTCGGGCACTTTTGATGTTTCTTTAACTGTAACAGATGTCAACAATAATACTGCTACTTCAACACAAACTATTGATGTAGAAAACGGCATTATCATGACGGTGGATCTTACCACCGATAATCTTCCGCAGCAAACTACTTGGTCTGTATTTGATTCAAACAATTTGGTTGTCGCTAGTGGAACGAATAACGACGCTACTTTTTGTATCAATGATGGATGCTATCGTTTTGAAATTTATGATAGCGGTAATAACGGTATTTGCTGTTCAAATGGAAATGGTTCATACCGATTGTTTATTAATGGAATTCAAGTTGCTAATGGTGCACAGTTCACCAATAAAGATATTCGCTATGTAAACTGTCCAGAAGGAACTGCTTGTAACGATCCAATTGTAGTTGGAGAGGGTGTCTTTACCACGCCGTTTTCTAATGCTTGGTATGCATTTACCCCAGCTGCAAATGGCCAGTATAAGATTGAAACTTGCGGCTTGTCATCGTGTGATACGAAACTATGGATTTATGATTATTGTAACATGGCATTTTTTGATAATACCAATGAGGCTACAATAACTTACAACGATGATTTTTGTGGAGTTCAATCACAGATTACTCCGATTCTCGAGGGTGGCACTACCTACTATATTCGTGTTGGTGATACAGATAACGCATGTGGTGGTGGGCCGATAGGGTTTAGCATTTCTTATTTAGGACCAATTCAAGGCTGTATGGATGTTTTGGCTTGCAACTATATGTCGATTGCAGAAGTTCCAGGACCTTGTTTTTATAATGGTTCACCAAACTGTGAAAACTTAGGACCAGATCTAGAGATTAGTCTGAATGATATATTTAATTCTCTTTCAGTAAATACGTTGAATGGCACAGATGGATGTCTTGTCAACGAAGGTTGTTTGCAAGGATTGGGAACACGTCAGATCTTGCGATTTACCACTACCATCTGGAACATTGGTAATCAAGATTACTTTATTGGTGTGCCCAACGCAAACAACGATCAGTTTGAATGGGACCCATGTCACAATCACTACCATTATGAAGGCTATGCCGAATATCTTTTGTATAATCAAGATGGAGTACCAATGCCTGAAATTGGTTTTAAGAATGGTTTTTGCGTTCTTGATTTATTCTGCCCCTCTGGCTTCACTGCAAAGTATACATGTGGTAATATGGGTATCACTGCAGGTTGTCGCGACACCTATTCATCATCGCTGGCATGTCAGTGGATTGATATCACGAACGTGCCCGCGGGAAGTTATTACCTTGTAGTAAGAACTAACTGGGATCAGGCGCCTGATCAATTAGGGAGATATGAGTTACGCTATGACAACAACTGGGCACAGGTCTGTATTTCGTTTGGTCGTGATGCAAATAATAACATCATCAACTTTACAAAGAATATAAACACTTGTCCAATTATTGAGGACTGCGTTGGACAACCTTTTGGGGATCAATATCCAGATTGTGCAGGTAATTGTCCAGGAACAGTGCGCAGTGCCGACGTTGTCTCCGATTTTTTAATTAATGAATTAGATGTGCACCAATATTTAGATGCTGCTTCACGAAATGTGATTATTCCAGTTTCTAATTGTACAGACTTGAATTCAGATGGAATGATATCCGTGGCAGATGCTGCCTACCTAGAGGAGTGTATTCACGATCAACTTGATTTGGGCGTGAATCCTTTATTACTTGATGAGTGCGCGTGGGATCCAGAAGTGTTTGATAATAGCAAGTCGGCCGAGCTTGGTGTCGCAAGTATTAACACTGCCTTGGGTTATGTAGATATTTATATCCGCAATGAAGACTGTGAAATTTCTGGTCTTGAGTTCGAATTAAGTGGTTTGTCAATAGAAAGTGTTGAGGCGCTACTGCCCATTCCAAGCTGGAACCCACATATTCACTTCGAAACCGACGGAACGAAAATCGCTGTAGTAGGCGCGGCACATTCTTTACTTCCAGTCCATTTTACAAATACTCCTATCCTACGAGTGCACTATAGTCTTTTAGAGGGTCAACAAGTTTGCGTAAGTGCTATTGTGGATGTGCTGGATGAATTCGTTCATAATATTCTTTTTGATTATGGAACATGTGCAAGCCAAATTGTAAATGTCGAAGCAGACTTTACTACCTCTAATAATACTGTTTGCGCAGGTGGAACGGTTAGCTTCACGCCTTCTATGGTTGGCGCGCCAACTTCTTGGTCTTGGTCGTTCCCCGGCGGTATTCCTTCAACCTCATCAAGCCAATTCCCAGAGGTGGTATATAACACGCCAGGACAGTACAGCGTCTCGCTCACTTTAACAAACGCGGGTTCGACTGATCAAATAACTGTAAACAATTTAATTACCGTAAACACAAGCGTTACTTTTTATTTAGATGCTGATGGAGATGGTTTTGGTAATAGCGCAACAACACAATCTGCATGTGCTGCGCCATCTGGTTATGTATCAAATTCCAATGACTGTAACGACGGTGACTCATTCGTCTATCCTGGTTCTGTAGAATTATGTAATGGTACTGATGACGATTGCGATACAATTGTTGACGAAGGGTTTGATTCAGATAATGATGGTGTTACCACTTGTCAAGGGGATTGTAATGACAACAACGCTTTGGTTTATCCGGGAGCATTTGAATTATGCAATGGCGCAGATGAAGACTGTGATACCCTAATCGATGAAACATTTGACCAGGACAATGATGGTGTCACTATTTGCAATGGTGATTGCAACGATAATAATCCTTCCATTTATCCGGGTGCTACTGAAATTTGCGGCAACGATATAGACGAGGATTGCTCGGGAGTTTTAAATAACGGTTGTCCACTCTATACATACTACTTGGATAATGATGCAGATGGTTTTGGATTATCATCTAATACAATTGCCAGTTATTCAACAAGCGCACCTTCTGGTTATTCGTCAATCGGTGGCGACTGTAATGATAACAACTTCGCGGTTAAGCCTAGTGCACAAGAACTTTGTATCACAAATATCGATGATGATTGTGATGGCCTAGTAAATGAGGGTTGTGTGATAAATGCTATCCAAAATGATAATCAAAGTAATGCAATTACAGTTATGGGTAATACCTTCCCGAGCTGTTCAAGTATTACTCTGAATTTGCTCAATGCTACAAGTTCTAACGAAGCGCACTCCAATGAGCCTGTGGGTGCCGGACAGGACGGATGGTATGCTTTTGTCGCACAAACCGTGGGTGTTCGAATTCAAGCCACGAGTACACTTAATGATATTGTTTTAGAGCTTCAAGATAGCGCTGGTGGGCTCGTAAATCTTGAAAACTCCACAGGGGTTGGTGGAGCAGAGGTTATGGTCGTAAACAATCTAGTTGCCGGACAAACTTATTATCTCGCAGTCAGAAACTTTAATACGGCCGCCGTGGGAACTTGTAATGTTTGTATTCAACACTTGATAGCTAGTGATCCGGATAATGGAACGTCATTCTCTAGCTTGTGCGGTGTGTTTAAGTGTGACTGGAATGGAGCTTCTAATTATACCGTTACATTCGATGATGGAGTAAACCAATATGTAGGCACCAATGGGGCGAACTCTAATATTCCATTCGCTAATTTTGGGAACCTAAAATACAATACAACATATAATGTGACGATTACAAGCACATTTATTCTGAATGATGCAACGGCAGCTAATCCTACTACTGTGGTAGTTAACTCTCCTGTTTATCAAGTAACCATTCTACCTCATTTATCAGTGAATTTGCGATTGATAGACAGATGCCCAACTGTTAGAACGCTCAGCTCTTTGATTAGCACTGACCGTTGGATATGCGGAACATCGACTTGGCAATGGGAGTTTGTTAAAGTTAATCCAGCCAATCCAAGCGAAGTAATCGATCCTAATCCTGTTTATGTAAACACTACAACCACTTCGAGATTTATCAGAGTGAATCAAATACCAGGTGTTCAAGCAGGAGATCGCTACCGCGTGAGGGTTCGTCCTGTCTTGAGCGGATTGTTTGGTCAGTTTGCAACTACCTATGAAGAATTATGTGTAGCCAGTGGGTTGAATCTTGATGTGCCAATCGATCCTAATGTTTCACAATACGAAAAGATATCAGAAGAAAAAGATGCAATGGAGATGGTCGTTTATCCAAATCCGAACCGAGGTGATGTATTTATGATTATCGCGGACGAACTTGAAAGTGTGAATGTGCGTGTGCGTATTATCGATGCACTAGGCAAATCTGTATACACCAATAGCATCTCCGTTGAGGGCGTTCTTAATTATGAAGTCATTCTCGCTAATCAGCTGGCGCCTGGTTTGTACATGATTGAACTGACAGATGGAAGCAAGAAACGCGATTTAAGAATGATTGTAGAATAATAAGAGTTTTAAAAATTTGTAGAAGCCCTTGTTCGTTAGAACAAGGGCTTTTTTATTTGTTAAATCCATATTTACAACTAACGAAGGTCAATTACTCAAACTTAAAAATCGACACAATTCATTAACTGTGGTATAACAATCGGAATTTTTAAGGCTTTTTTAATTTAATCAATGGTAACGCATACCTAATTCCTTGTGCATAGCGGAAAGATATTTTTGAGCCTTTCAATTACCTATGCGAAACCTATTTCTTAACCTTTTATTTCTGATACCTACCATGGTATTTGCTCAAGATGGTCTCGAAGGAATCATTGTGGAGCGTTATTATGTTACAGTTGAAAATGACGGAAAGGCCGTCAATAAAAGCGGCGAGTTGCCCGCTGGTAGTGTCACGTATAGAATTTTTGTGGATCTTAAACCAGGCTATCGATTTCAAGCTGCTTATGGCTCAAAAGATCATCCTTTGATGATCACTAGCACAGAAAATTTTTTCAATCATATTGACGCGGGTACGACTCATCCTAATATCTTACCAGGACGTACACTGTCACAAGACGTTTCGCTTCTTGACTCTTGGCTATCTGTAGGTGCCGCATCTGAATATCATTTAGGAATTCCCAAGATGTATGATTCACCTTCGGATGAAACGGCTACCCCACTAAAGCCCGGTTTCTTGGAAAATAAGGAGGGAAAAAAAGACTATTCGTTGAGAGAAAGAGATGGTTTGGCAAACGCGGAAATCCTGCCTTTTCCCACATTTTTTCAAATGGATAGTTGTTTGAAGTTTTTAGGACGCGCCACGAATGGAGACAGCTTAATCATCACTGATGGTGCTTGGGCCGCAATGGGTAAAGGTAGCGTCGGAGCTGACTCTTTAACCACAAACACCGTGCTCATTGCTCAATTGACCACTACTGGCATACTCAGCTTCGAATTGAATTTGATGATTGCGGATCCTCACGGGAACTCTCATAAGTATGTTGCTAAAAATCCAGTTGGAAAAGAGAAAACCCACGCTTCGCTCATTTATCGGTCAGAAGAAAAAGGGAAAAAAAGAAAAAAGAATAAAAAGCAAAACATATGAAAAAAATAGTTGCGGTTCTAGTCTTCATGACTATTGCTAAATGTTTTACTGCACAAGGTCTCGAGGGAATTATCGTTGAAAAGTATTACGTTTCAGACGAGGCTGATTCTATCGATGCGGATGAAAATTTTGCAGTTTCTCCTTTACATATTGGAAGCGTTACATATCGCGTTTATGCAGACTTAGCGCCCGATTATAAATTCATTCAGAGTTTTGGAAGCGATACGCATCCTTGGACAATCGAAACAACTACATTCTTCTACAATGATCCTAACTATGGATTTAGCGCTTATGAGGGAACGAGCGTAAACAACACCAGAAAAAATACAACGCTTATTGATTCATATTTATCGGTAGGTGGTGTAGCAAATGGAAAGGTTGGTGTATTGAAGATAGAAGACACAGATGGCACTATCGGAAATCAACAAGGAATTTTAGCAAACAACAATCCACTCGTGGGTGCGCCAATTACAGGTACAGATGGCGTGGACGGCCTGATGGATGGAACGAATGTAACACCAAATACATTGGGACTTTCAGGTTCAATAGATGTGTTTGATCAAACCGCAGGCTCTATTTTTGAAACTACTAACGGCACAATTGTAGCCTTGGGAGGATCTCAGGGAATTACTCCATCAAATCACGTTTTGTTAGGACAATTTACTACCGATGGTACATTCAGTTTTAAATGGAATTTGCAAATATTAGCCCCTAATGGATTAGATGAAATTTATGTTGCTGAGAATCCAGTTGGTACCGAACAAACGCTCGGTTCCCTTATATATGAGTCAGAGCCACTAGTGGGAGTGAATGAAGCAACCTTGTCCAATAACTTGTCTGTTTTCCCAAACCCATGTGAAAATGAATTGAATCTTAATATAAAGTCGAAAACATTTGAATCATATCGAATTGAGATAATTGATTTATCTGGAAGATTAGTAATAAGCGATGTTGTCAAGGCTGGAATGAACACGATAGATACGAGTGATTTGGTGTCAGGTTCTTATGTTATAAAGTTAAGTAATAGAGATACCGTTAGCACTATTAAATTTTCAAAGAGATAAAAATGCTACGGTTTTTCATTTCTCTCTCCCTTCTTTTTATTTCCGTCGCGGGCTTAGCTCAAGGCAGATTGAATGGTGTTGTCGCTGATGCGAATGGGGAACTCCTATATGGTGTAATTGTGAGGGCTGAAGAGAACTCAGCTATCATTACACAGACCGATTTCGATGGGATATTCTCGTTAAAATTTCCAGACGATAAAGAGTATACTATTCGATTCTACCTGGTCGGGTATGAAGAATTGTTTATTCCGATAAAAGTGAGCAATAACGAGACGATCAAGAAGGATATAATTCTTAATGAAAAAGTAACCACCACTCAGAGCGTAGAAATTATTGGAAAGGCTAAGAAGTCTGCTGACAGTTTTATGGAGAAGAAGAAGATGAATTCTGCAATCACCATGGACTACATCAGCGCAGAGACATTGAAGAAAACAGGTGATTCAAATGTGATTAGCGCTATTGCCCGCGTATCAGGCGTTTCAACAAATAATGGTTTGATTACGGTGCGAGGTATCGGCGACAGATATGTGCGAACGACCATGAACGGTTCAAGAATCCCGACCCTCGATCCACTGACGAACAATATTCAGTTAGACATTTTTCCGACCACTCTTGTTGATAATATCGTTATTACCAAGACGGCAAGTGCAGATTTGATGGGAGATTGGGCGGGGGCATACATTTCTGTCGAAACGAAGGACTATCCAGATAAACTAACAATCGGTGTTGAAACACAAGTGGGGTATAATACCACGAATACGTTTAGAGATTTTATAACATCAGATAGAAGTAGAACTGATTGGCTTGGTTTCGATACAGACCTGCGTAGCCGCGAGACCAATGAAATCGTGAATAGTAATTTGAATCCAACGGGCTATGAGCAACTTGTGGCGTTGGGCTTAGGGGATTATTACAGTCAATTAGGGATTAACGGTTGGCAAGACGGCAGCACTCAAGGTGATGCATATTTTAGATTGGGATTGGTTCAGCTTGGACTATTGCCAGAGGCATTAATAAATGATCCTACGGCATATCAAAATGCTGTGGACAGTTATCAAACAACCTACCGCCCTATGGCGATTGAGAAAATTACGCCCAACGGGACTAATTATGATAACGGTCTCAATAATAACTGGGATGTAAAGTTTAGACGAGCTCCATTGAATTTCTCTCAGAGCTTTAGTATTGGAAATCAAACAACATTATTCGGCAGAACATTAGGTCTCATCGGAGGTTTCAGGTACGGGACTAATTTTAGATATGATCCTGAAGGGATTTCACAACGAGTAGGTGATGAATCTTTGGGCTTTCCATTTTTGCGTCAAGATGATGCTCAAATCGGACGAGAAACAAATTCGTGGAGTGCACTTTTCAATGCCTCTTATAACTTGAATGCTAATAATAAAATTTCGGCTTTGTTCATGCCGAACTTCATTGGAACCAATGACGTGTCAAGTTTCCGAGAGATAGTATTACCGGGCGATTTGCAGGAATTGATTATTCAAAAAAATATTTTTTACGAGCAAAGGAGACAACTCATTTCACAAGTATCTTCTCAGCACTTCTTCCCTAAGTCAAAGTTTAAAATTGATTTCAATTTATCTTACACTGGTGGTAAAAGTGTTGCGCCAGATTTTAAATCCACCGAATACATCGAACAAGTACGTGACGGTGCTACCGTTGGTTATGTGTTCGGTCCTACTGCTGGAGAGGGAATTAGAAGGTTTTATCGATACCTGACTGACAATATCCTTGACACACGAATTGATTTTGAAAAAAATCTGGTACGTGAAGACTCAAAGCGTAGTCGCAAATTGAAGTTTGGCGCCGCGACTCAAAGAAACTATCGCATTTGGAATAACTATGAATATCGCGTTTTCTTCGGTAATAGCGTCTCTGTTCCCCCATTGGTGGATGGTGATATAGATGCTTACATGTCTGCCAATCGTTTTACTGTGGTCAACGGAATTCAAGACTTTAATTACGAAGATTTATACTTTGATCGCAATCATAGTTTCGGTTATAGCAATGTGGAAGCGGCTTATGGATTGGTGGATTGGGAGTTTACCCCTATGCTGCGACTAAGCGCTGGACTCAGAGTAGAACGCACAGATATATTCACCGATGTAAATAGATTTCATGAGTTAGGTTATGAGCGAAATGACCCACGAAGAGAAAATAATCCAGGTTTTCCGTATGTGAATCCAGGGGAAATTCAACAAGTTGATTTTTTACCTAGCGCAAACTTTATCGTAAAGTTTGATCAAACGAAATTTGGTCAAACAAATCTTCGTTTCAACTATAATCGTTCGCTTGCCAGACCAAGTATTCGCGAGCTCAGCGATGCTGCGATTTTTGACGCAGAATTCAGAGCTTTCGTTTATGGAAATTCGGATCTTGAAATGGTCTATATTTCAAATTATGATTTTAGAGCAGAAACTTTTTTCAATAATGGAGATAACGTTTCGGTGAGCTTATTTTACAAGCAACTTAAAAATCACATTGAATTAGGTTTCGGTTCTGCAGGTATTAGTTGGGAAAACATCCCACTTTCAACAGTAGCAGGTATCGAGTTTGAAGGAAAGAAATCAATTGGAAAATCTTTTGAGTTGAGAGCGAATGTCACATTCGTCAAGTCTGAGGCACAATTTATCCGCAGAGGTTTCCAAATTGTAAATGGCTTAAAGGACTACACCATTTTGGATACCTTGTACCGTCCGATGTTTGGTCAGGCTCCTTATCTGGTAAATGCTATCGCAAGCTATAAGTGGGATGAAAAGGGTTTTGTATTCACTGCGAGCTACAATATACAAGGTCCAAGATTGGTCATTGCTGGTGCTATTGAAGGACGTCCGAATGTTTATGAGCTTCCTAGAAATATGATAGATTTAAAGGCAAGCAAGACGTTAGGAAAGCATTTTTCTGTGAGCCTAACAGTGAGAGATATTCTAAATACCGCCGTCGATCGCTCTTATGATTTGCCTTCAGGTTGGGTGCCTTTCGATCGCTTCCGATATGGAACAAGTTTCAATTTGGGAATTGCCTATAAATATTAATTCTAGGTTTATGAAGAAGGTACTACTCACCATTATCATAGCATGTATATCAAGTTGTGCATTCAGCCAGCTAGAAAGGGTAATCGTAGAAAGATATTACGTTTCTGACGAGAATGACGCAACGGATGAGTTCGGTGGCGGCGTTCCCGTAGGCACCGTTACTTATCGTGTTTATGTGGATCTTCTTCCGGGCACCGTTCTGAAAAAGTTATACGGAGATGCCAATCGTGTGTTCGAAATCGTAAGTACTGCTCCTTTCTTTAACCACGCTTCAGATGGTCAGTCATTTGCAAAAGATTTTATCCGAGCAAGATATCTTGAAGGCACAGTCGCTTTGGACACTTGGCTCACCTTGGGCCCTACGACACGTTTACAAGGTGGAGTGATCAACTACGGAATATTGAAGGATCAAGATCCAGATGGTTCTTTCATTGGTGGAGCCAACAATGATGGTGGTAGCGCCGAAATAGCATCTGGACTTTTGATCAATGAGGATCCAAGTATTGGCAACCCATTGACCTTAACGGATGGTGTGATTGCAATGAGCAACTCACCAACGGACTGGTTTTCGAACGGTCTAACAGACTTCGTCACCGGCGAAGACACTACCATGTTTGGCTCAATCAATGTTCGAAGTTTTTATCGAAGTAACTTATTTGAGTTGTCTAATTCAGGAGTTACTGGTCCAGTCGAGGAGGAAAATCAAATTTTAATTGCTCAGCTTTCAACAACTGGTGATTTGAGTTTTATTCTCAATCTTGAAGTAGAATTTACAGTAGATGGTGAAATTGTCACAAGGAAATATGTCGGCACGTCGAATGATTTGCAAGGAGACGAGGAGTATAATCCTTTCTTAGTTTATCCATTTGAATGCGGTTGCAATGACCCAAGCTTCATCGAGTTCGATCCAAATGTGGTTTGCTTTGAAGAAGGATCTTGTATTACTCCGGTTATATACGGTTGTCTGGATCCAGAGGCTTGCAATTTCGATGCTAATGCGAACTTTAATATTCCTGCGCTGTGCTGCTATCCTGGATTTTGTGCTGATAGAGATATAGAAAAGGTCTGTCCTTCTTTGAAGGGTGAGAGTTTTGATTTTGAGGTCTTTCCAAATCCAACAGAAAATTCACTTTCGGTGAATGTAATTAGCGGTGCTCCTACGTATGTAGACATTGAGATTTTTAACAACTATGGTGTCTCACAAATGAAAAATAGGGTTGATGATGGAGAATTGAATCTTATTCAAACACTATCTGTAATTGATCTTCCAAGTGGACTGTATCATGTTTCTGTGACTACAATTTATGGTAAACAAACAAAATTATTTGTGAAGCTATGAGTCTGACTACAAGAAAATATATTTTGTTTATGATGTCATTTTTGATGATATCAGTTTTAACCTCCTGTGAGGAAGAAGAGGAGGAAAGGATTATTGAGAGGGGAACACTTACCGATAATTCTGGACGAGTTTATAAGACTGTTCGCATTGGTAATAGATGGTGGATGGCTGAAAATTTATCTGTAAAAAGATTTAACAACGGAGAGAATATTCCATTCGTGGATAGTCAGGATGCAGATGATTTGTGGGCCAGTATAGAAGGTGCTGGTATGACCTACACTCTCGATAGCACTAAAGGATTTCTTTACAATTATGATTGTTTAATCGATAGCAGAGGTATTGCTCCAGAAGGTTGGCGTATTCCTACAGACGACGATTGGAAAGATTTGGAAAAGGAAGTAGGAATGTCGACAAGTGAAATTAATAATACAAGTTGGAGAGGTGGAGACGAGGCAGTTTTATTGGCTTCTAAAAATTCTTTGGGCTGGGCACCGGGTGTATTATTTGGAATTGATGAATTTGGTTTCGACGCTCGTCCTGCAGGTGTAAGAATTTTTGACGGGCGAAGAAATCTATCAGGGAAAGTTGCTTTTTGGTGGACCCTTACAGAAAATGGAGATGACGCATGGTATCGTTACATCGATAGCGATCAAACGCGAATTTTTAGACACTACACACACAAAAATTATGCGATGGCTATTCGCTTAGTAAAAGATATCTAATTATGAAATGCCTTTTAACTTTTATTTTTTTGTGTCCTCTTTTTGCCTTCGCACAGCAAGATTCTTCTAATTGGAGCATCGGTGGTGGAGGCTCTTTTGATCGCACTTACCGCTGGCTTTCTTCCGATGGAGATGATGTGATAACGGGGTTGTATGATACGCTTGAGTCACAAGATTTTGGTATGAGTGTTCGATTCATTACCGCTTATAAGTTGAGCAGGAATTTGGATTTGACTTCGGGTCTAGCCTACTCAAGAAGAGGATTTCAAGTTGATACGCTTAAGTCAGCTGGAATAAAAGATATGATAGAAAGATTCCATCAGGTAGAAATTCCTGTTGGAGTTAGATTTCATTTTCTGAAGAAAAAGTCAAGTAATTTTTTCGTCGACGCTGGAGTTTTCGGTTCATATATGTTCAAGCACCAAGGTACTTTCAAAGAGTTGATAAGAGATACTGAAACCCGTTTTTCAAACACGTCAAATTTTAATGCTCTCGGATTCGGTTTTTCTAGTGGCATAGGGTTTCAAGCATATCTCAACAATACCTACGCGGTCACTTTTGACTTATCATACCGACAAAATTTGAATAGCGTAGCTGACGGAGATTTGGAAAGAAGGCTCAATGCTTTGGCTTTTGGAATTGCAATTATTCATGATTTATAAATTATAATAAGATGAGATCATTTTTACTACTCGCCTTCTTGGCTTTTTTCACAGCACAGGTAGCTAATGGCCAAGGCTTAGAAGGAATCATCGTTGAGAGATTCTACGTTTCAGATGCTGCCGATGAAGCAAACTCTATTGCTCAAGGCGCTATTGCTCCGCTACCTGTTGGTAGCGTTACTTATCGTGTATATGTGGATATGGCTTCTGGCTATAAGTATTCTCAAATCTACGGAAGCGAAACACACAACCTTATTGTAAATACTACAACAAGTTTTTACAATGATCCTAATTTTGGTGTTGCTGTCAACCCCGGATCAACAAGCGTCAACCTTACGAGAAGACACACGACGATGATCGACTCATGGTTCACCGCCGGTGGTACTTGTGTTGGTAAAGTGGGCGTAATGGAGGAAGAGGATAATGATGGGACTATCGGCAATCAACAGAATATTCTTGCTAATAATCCCGGCGGATGTTATGGTCTTCCAATTAATGGTACAGGTGCTCAAGATGGTATGCTTCCTTCTTCTGCTGCGACCTACGTCGCTCCTAATACCCTTGGTTTAGGAACAGCTTTGGATGTACTTGATCAAACCTTCGGAAATTCTATTGTAATAAATAATGGAACGATCGTGCCGCTTGGTGGTGTTGTAGGCCCAACTGCAAGCAACCGAGTTCTGATAGCGCAGTTTACAACTAGTGGTACTCTGAGTTTTGAATTCAATGTTCAGTTGATCAACATCAGCACAGGCTTGGCAGAAAATTATGTTGCTTCAAATCCTGTAGGAGATGAGCTTACTCATCCAACATTGACGTTTATTTCAGGTCAAGCTCCTGCCGTTTCAATTACAGCACCGGCAAATAATGCCGTTGTTCCTGTGGGTACTGCGATTCAAATTAATGCAAACGCTTCCGATAATGGTGGCATCGTGGAACAAGTGGAGTTTTATGTAGATGGTGTACTTCTATTTACCGATAATACTGCTCCATTCAGTGCGAATTATACTCCTACTCCGGGAGCCCATACTATTTCTGCTATAGCATTCGATAACGATTGTCTATCTACCACGTCTTCTGTTATAAATATTAGCGCACAAAGTAACAATCCACCGACAGTAACAGTTTCGGCGCCAACGTCGGCTATTGTCGGGACAAGCATTACTATTTCTGCAACAGCAAGTGACACCGACGGTAGTGTAACTCAAGTTGAATTTTTTGTAAATAATGTATCTGTTGGCATTGATAATTCGGCTCCATATAGTATTCAGTATACTACAACACTTGGTTCAGAACAAATTATTAGGGCAGTAGCTACGGATAACCAAGGTGCAACTGCAAATTCTAATAATGTTATTTTAAATGTAGTGGCCAATATACCTCCCTCTGTAGTATTGACCAACCCAACTAATGGAGCAGCCTTTATTGCTCCTCAGGTGATCACGATCACTGCCAATGCTAATGACAGCGATGGAAACGTTTCTCAGGTTTCATTCTTTGTTGATGGTAATTTAATTGGTACGGATAATATGGCACCATATTCTTTTGCATGGACAAGTGAAGTAGGAGAGCATATCATTACTGCATCGGCAACGGATAACTTAGGAGCAACTACTATTTCTTCATTGATTACAATTTCAGTTGCCGATCCGAACGCTCTCCCTTACTACATTGATGATGTAATCGTAGATTGCTCGGAGGAGTTAGTATGCGTTCCAGTGGGCGTTTCCATTACTTCCCCTGTTACAGACGTAATTGGTTTTGATTTCGAGTTTACATATAACCCAGATAATTTGCAGCCCTCTGGAATTTTTGAAGTATATTCTAATCTCATTGATGCCGAAATCGTATCATTGACATACAACGTTATCAACCCAGGTGTACTTTCAGTATCGCTTAGCTTGAATGGAAACGCACAGGCTGGTGCAGGATTTAACGGCTTCGGAGATTTGTTCTGCATTTCATTTATTAATCAGTTGAACGCAAACGAGTCGTCTGAAATCGCTTATCAATTGATTCAAGAATCATATACTTCAGGCGTTGAATTGATGTCAGGTTCAGAAGGTAGTGTTTCATCAATCATCAACGCAGAGTACAATTCGCAATTGACCTACTGGGCAAACAATAATCCTATTTCATATGATGCTCTGAACCCTAATGATTTTTTAATTACTGATATTTTTGGTGTGTTCGAAGGCTCTATTAATGGAGATGCAGAACAACCAAATGTTGATGGCTTATTTAGTTATGATTTGAATAATGGTACTTCCATTCAGATTGAAAGACAAATTCAAAATAATGTAGCAGTTCAGTCTGTTGTAAATGCCGCTGATGCCGTTATAGCGAAGACCATAGTGGCTGATGTTGCGTACAATCCAAACGTTTATCAAATGATTGCAATGGACGTAAACTTGGATGGAGTTGTGAGCGCAGGCGACATTTCTCAGATAAATCAAAGAGCCACTGGTGCAATTGAAGAGTTTCAGCAAGTGTGGAATTATGATAATGGGGTATCCAATGGCGAACTTTCTAAGGATTGGGTTTTTGTAAAGTCGAGCGATATTGACAATAGTTCTTCCTATCAGATTTCATCTACCTTCCCTACTGATGATATGATGGGATATTCAAGATTTAGAGTTCCTGCTGTGCCGTTTATCACTGACCTCAATGTGAGCGACTTTGACGGTAACGGAAGTATTTGTCCACAAATAGTCGAAGAAGGTATCGTTGGAATTATGCTTGGAGATATTGACGGAAGCTACCAGTTTCAGCAACCGGACGGAAGTATTCGTGGTGAAGTGATTCCTGGTGATTCATTGTTTTTTGATTTGAGCAATTCAACTTTTGATGATAATGGTATAGATTTCTTTGTAAATATTCCAGTTATTCTGGAGTCCGTTTCTGCTAATATCAACGCGATAGATTTTTGGATGCAATTTGATGAGAATCGTTTGGAGTTTACCAGCGCAAGCCTTGAGACTTCTAATGCTGACGTCTTCACAAATTATGATATTGCTTCGCAAACTTTGAGACTGACTTCAAGCGGCGATGATATCAATACTTACTTTGTTGAGAACACACAAGTATACACGCTTCGATTTAAGTTGATTGATCCTTGTCAGGTCATCAGTGAGGATGATTTTATTGCAATAAATGTATTGTTTAATGGAGTTTCAGGAAATTGGAAAATGAGCCAGTCCCCAGAGTTTGAAGGCGCAAGTATTGAAGTATCCGCACAAGATGTTTATTGTGCTGGAGAGGAAATCTCATTCAACCTAGTTGGTGGTTATCAAGGTCATTCTTTTGAAGGATTTGAATGGAGTTTTGGAAATGGTCAAGAGTCAAGTGAAGACATTGGCTCTGTTGTGTATGCAAGTAGCGGAGACTATGTTGTCAACGTGACTGGTATTTCGGAAGCTGGATGCCTTGCATTTTTCTCTTTGCCTATTGAAATAAATCCATCACCTGTTGTTTCTTTCACAGGTGTAACCTCTGGTGGCTTGGTGGTTTCATTTACAAATAACAGTTCAATTACTGCCGGAAGTATTGCTTCTTATGAATGGAATTTTGGAGATGGAAATACTTCTGAGGATAATGCTCCAACGCACAACTATTCAGCTTTTGGTGATTATAATGTTGTACTAACCGCAATTTCTGATTTGGGTTGTACGGCTTCAATTTCGAGCAATATTGAAGTAATTAATTCTATTGCTGAATTAGAATTGTTCGGTGTGAGTATTTATCCGAATCCTTCCAATGGAATTTTCACTATTCAAGGTGGTGAAAATTTACACGCAAGAATTTTTGATTCAACGGGTCGTGTTGTAGTTGATAACATTCTTATTACGAATGGACTCAAATCATTGGTAAATATTTCTCATTTGGCTGCTGGAAATTACCAACTTCTGTTGTCTGATGGTACAAAATATATAATGACGCAAATCGTCGTAATGCCATAACCAACGCGGCCTAGACACGATTTACTAGTAGTTAATTTCGAAGAACCCCACAGAGAAATTTGTGGGGTTTTTCTTTGGAAGAAATTTTAATTTAACAAACGTATCATTTGTTAGGTATAAAAAAATATCACAATACATTTTGGAAACAACTGGGCATTCTATTTAACTGAAGCGTAATGTTTTTTGCTAGCAAATCGCATGGTTGAAAATACATCTTTGGCACTCATTAATTAACCAAAATCAATCATGAAAAGTAAAATGACAATTATGAAGTCGATTGCTTCTTTTGCAATGACTTTTGCTGCATTCGCTTCTTTGAATGCTCAAACAAACCTCGGTGCTGATTGCGGATGTCCTGCAGTTGGTTCACGTCCTTCTATCAACATGTCTTCTCTACCAGGTTATGTTGCGTTCGACGCAAACTCTGGTGAATTGACTACTGGTGCTGTTCTTACTTGTGCTAACACTTACATCCTTGACAAGCGTCTTTTCGTTACTCCAGGTCAAACCTTGACTATTCAGCCAGGTTCTTTAATCAAGGGTAATGCTGGTACTGTTGCTACTGCTACTGCTCTTGTTATCCCACGCGGTGCCGATATCATTGCTAATGGTACACAAGATTGCCCAATCGTTTTCACTGCTGCTGCCGATCCATTGGATGGTACTTATCCTATTTCTAACATCGGTCAGTGGGGTGGTGTAATCATCCTTGGTACTGCTACCAACAACTTGACTGTTGCTGCTAACGGTCCTTGGAGCGTTTCTACTCCAGGTCGTCTTGCTGTAGGAGATGGTCTTGGTCTTATCGAAGGTTTCGCTGCTGATGTTCCATACCTCCGTTATGGCGCTCTTCAAGCTGGAACCGTGGCTGGTGAGACTATCACTCCATTCGATGACAACGATAACTCAGGTATCCTCCGTTATGTTTCTATCCGTCACACTGGTGCTAACCTAGCTATCGGTAACGAGATCAACGGTCTTACGTTGGGTTCTGTTGGTCGTGGTACTACTATCGAACACCTCGAAATCGTATCTTGCGCTGACGACAACGTAGAACTTTTCGGTGGTTCTGTTAACTTAAAGTATGTTACTACATTGTTCGGTAACGATGATGCTCTTGACTGGGATCACGGTTACAATGGTAACATCCAGTATTTCTTCAGCATGAAGACAGATACAGATTCAAGCCCAGATTCTGATAACGGTATCGAAGCTGACTCTGATGACCAGAGATCAAACAACCTCCGTCGCTCACACCCAATCGTGTACAACTCAACTTTCGTTGGTAACGCTAAAACAGCTGGTACAGTAGATAACAGCGGTATGGCTGGTATCTGGGCAAAAGAATTGACAGAAGGTGAAGTTTACAACTCTGTTTTCGCTTTCTTCCGTCAAGGTCTCAACCTTCAAAAGTCTCTTGGTACTGGTCGCACATTTGCTGCTGGTGGTGAGGCTTGGCACAACTGGACCAACATCCCAGGTCCTGCTTCTGCTTCTGCTGGTAACGGTTCTCAGTCTTTGAAAGTTGTTTGTAACACTTTCGTAGGTTGTACATATCCTTTGACTGTTGGTGCTGGTGCTACAGATGCTTCTGGTGCTGCTGCAAACCAAACTTCTGGTGCTGATTTCACTCAGTTCACTGTAACTGATATGAACACAATTGTTGCTGGTAACACACTTCCAGGTTTCGATTATTCTTTCGATATCAACACTTCAAACAACGGTATCATTACTCAAAACGACGTGATTCCAAATCCAGCGCTTTCAGTTTCTGGTTGCCCAACTTCAACTAACGGTTTCTTCGATTTCGCTCCATACCGTGGTGCTTTCGATTCAGATCCAAGCCGCAACTGGTTGTCTAACTGGTCTTACTCTCAAGTTCTTGGATCAACTCAAGGTGTTCAGGCTTGTCCAGCTGACTTGAACCAAGATGGTACTATCAACGTGAATGACTTCTTGTTGTTCGCTCCAGCTTGGGGTACTGACTGTAACTAATCAATTTCGATTTCACATCCCCTGTGCCTAACCAGGGGATGTGATTTCACAAAATCTTTTATCATAATGAAAACAATAAAATACATCCTTGGTGTTTGCTTGATGATTTCTACATCATCAATCTTTGCTCAGGGTCTTCAGGGTATTGTTGTTGAGAAATATTACTCAACCAATGCTGCTGACGCCGCTGAAGCTACTGCAAACGGTGCTGTTGTGCCTCTTACTGCTGGTTCTACAGTGTACCGTGTGTATGTGGATATGGCCGCTGGTTATGAGTTCTCTCAAATTTTCGGTAGCCCAACACACAACCTAACTGTTACTTCTTCTGCAAACTTCTTCAACGATCCTTCTTTTGGAGTTCCCTATACTCCAAACGTTAGTGCTTCTAACTTCCGCACTGAAACTGCTTGGTTAGACTCATACTTCACAGTTGGTGGAGTTCGTAATGGTTCTGTGGGTGTTTTGAAATCAGAAGATACGGATGGTTCAGTCGGCCACGCTACAGGTCTTCTTGCTAACAATGCAGGTGGTTGTTTCGGTCTTCCAATCACTGGTGCTGGTGCTCAGGACGGAATGGTTCCATCTTCACCATCTACTTATATCACGCCAAGCTCTATCGGTCTTGATGCAGTGGTTAGTGCTTTGGATCAAACTGCTGGCAACTCAGTAGTTGTTACCAATGGTTTCTTGGCATCTCTTGGTGGTGTTGTTGGTGCAACATCTTCAAACATGGTATTGATTGGTCAATTCACAACTTCTGGTTCCTTGAGCTTCGAGTTGAACCTTCAATTGATCAATACAGCTACTGGTGTTGCTGAAAACTATGTTGCTTCAAACCCAGTTGGTGGCGAACTTACTCACCCAACTTTGACATACAATTCTGGTATCGCTCCTGTAGTTGCAATTACTGCTCCTGCTAACGGTGCTAACGTAACTCTTGGTTCAAACGTTACTATTTCTGCTACAGCGTCTGATGCTGGTGGTTCCATCACTTCAGTTGAATTCTTTGTTGATGGTATCTCTGTTGGTATCGATGCTACATCTCCTTATAGTGTTTCTTACAACGCTGCTGCTCTTGGTTCAAGAGTTATCACTGCCGAAGCTATTGACAACGATTGCAACGAAACAACTTCTGCTAGTAGAACAATCAACGTAGTGAATCCATCAGGAAACGCTCCTGCAAATGATGATAGAGCTAACGCAACTTTGCGTTTGGCCTCTAGCTACCCAGCTTGCACAAACGTCAACGGAAATTTGACGAATGCTACCAACTCTCCAGATGCTTTGTCATCTGAGCCAGTGGGTGCAGGTCAAGACGTGTGGTATCGATTTGTAGCAGGTAGCAATGGTGCTCGCATCCAAGCTACTTCAACTGTAAACGACCTTGTGCTTGAGCTTCAGACTTCTGCTGGT
>JBKCOM010000130.1:0-3858 GCA_046309775.1 Flavobacteriales bacterium | reverse complement strand
ATTTGCCATTTACATAATGCGTTCTTCCCAGCGAGCCTGATGCAGCAGCAGCAAAAATCAAGGCTTCACAATCGTGCGTATATTCGTTGTGTGTTTTCCAATCAGATGAAGCTGTGATAAAATTAAATTCACCAGGAACACATTTGGAACTTTGAAGAACGCCTTTTTCAAAACTAAATATTTCATCAATTCTCATTAGGCTCATTTTATTTCTTTGATTAGTTTTTCTAATAAATGATTGCTTTTCTTGAAGCTACCTTTGAGCATTTCGATTAATTCTATACTACTATGTTCTTGTTCTTCTTCCTTTTTTGTTGGGTTTTTAATGTCTAAATCATAACCACGTTCAATAATGGTTTTGATGTTTACCTTCCAACAAATGTCGCTTTCTTTTCTTTTGTTCCACCACTTTTTAATTGGTTCAAATTCTTTTGCTTGTATGGGTCTTGTTTTGCTGTATGCTTTATAATCTTCGGGCATTCGGTGTTCGTAATACCAAATGTCTTTGGTGGGTTTCCCTTTGTCAAAAAACAATAAGTTAGTAGCCACCGTTGCATAGGGTTGAAAAACCGAATTAGGTAAACGAACTATTGTATGCAGATTGCATTCTTCCAAAAGTCTTTGGCGTATACGTTGTTTAACCCCATCGCCTGTTAAACTGCCATCAGGCAAAACTATTCCAGCTCGTCCATCTTGCTTTAGCAAATGAATCATCAGGATTAAAAACAAATCAGCACTTTCTTTTGTACGGTATGTTTGTGGGAAATTGGTTTCGTTATTATTGGCTACAATACCTCCAAAGGGCGGATTTGCCAGAATTACGTTTACACGGTGCTTTTCGGTGTAGTTGCTCAAGGGCTGGTCTAAGGCATCTCCAAATTTGATGTTGGGTATCTCTATATCATGCAAAATGAGATTAGTTGTTGCCAGCAAATAAGGTAATGGTTTGTATTCCCAACCTGCAATGTTTTCTTCTATACTTTTTCTTTCTTTTACATTCTTGGCTTGTTTCTTCAAATGTTCAATGGCACAAGTCAAATAACCACCTGTTCCGCAAGCAGGGTCAAGCACTTTTTCACCTAATTGAGGATTAATAATTTCTGTAATGAATTGGGTAATAGCTCTTGGAGTATAAAACTCTCCGCTTTTTCCAGCACTTTGTAATTCCTTTAAAATGGTTTCGTACAATTCGCCAAAAGCATGGCGGTCTTTGGCAATGTTAAAATCAATTTCATTCAGCTTGTTCAACACCTTACGAATGTTGATACCGCTTTTCATATAGTTGTTATTGCCCTCAAATACTTCACGAACAATTACTGCACGTCGATTGCCCGTGCTTAAATCTAAATTTCGAAGAGCAGGAAATAATTCTCTGTCTACAAACTCTAGCAATTCGTCACCAGTCATTCCTTCATCATCTCCAGCCCAATTACCTTTTTCTTTTACCCAATGAAATTTATCAGGAATTGGGGATTTGTATTTGTCGTCTAATAACTCTAATTCTTTGTCTTTGTCCGAAAATATTTTTAGAAAAAGCATCCAGCCCAATTGCTCAATGCGTTGTGCATCGCCATTGAGGCCAGTATCTTGCCACATGATGTTTTGAATACTTTTTACTATACCTGATATGTTGCTCATTGTCCTATTTTGTTTTTGATGTAGCTTATTCCTGCAGTCAAAATTTCACCAACGGTTTCTTCTGCTATTTTGTCAAAGGATTTATCTTTAAGTTTCTCTTTAAAACCATTCCACAAATCGCTTATTGAATTAATATTCTTATTTAAGGTGCTTGCACTTTTGTCTTTTGCTAAAGTTTTTATTAGACTGTTTTTATTGTCTGTTATTATTTTTAGCTCTATAGCTCTTTTTTCTATTGCTGCTAATAGTTCTAAAAACACATTAAATTTAATAACTACTTGGTTTTTGTTTAGGGTATAGTCAACGCTGCTTTTTTGGTACACAACAACAAATTGTTCGATAAAATTATATATGTGCAAATCACTTATGTAAAACCTTATTGTTCCCTTTTTAAGATCTTCAATTTCTATTTTGCTGTTTTCAAGCTCTCTAAATAACAATATCCAATTTTCTTTATTATCAATATTTAAATTCAAAAATCGTGCGGATCGAGTATTTTGTAATGCCTTTAATTTAGTTGATGTTATTTTTAAAAGTCTTTGCCAATCATAATTTGTTTTAACTTTCGACTTATCAACTACCAATGTTAACTGATGGAACAGATATGCCTCAAAATCTGTTTTAGATAAAATACCAATTCCCAAATTTTCAAAAGAGCTGATAATACTTACCCCAAATCTTTCGGCACCATTTTCTTCAAGTGAAGACAAAATATCTCCCATATTATGCTGTTTTATAAAGTTCTAACTCTAATTCTTTCACGGCTTGCAAATATTTCTCTTTGCTGCCAAACTCGTTTATGATTTCAAGCGGTGATCCAAATTTATCAAACGGATTCACTCTTAAAACTTCAATGCTTTCAATATTGGTGATGCCTTCATCTGCATACTTGTCTAGCAAGGCTTCTAATACTTTTTTAGCTTGGTCGCCATACTTGGTAAAGTAGTTTCTTTTTTTAACGTTGTTGGCTCTTTCCTTCCTAGTCAATGGTGGTTCATCAAATGCAACATGGCATATTAAGTCAAACAAATCAACTTCCTTGTTAACTGCATCATACAAGGCTTCTACCATTACGCCTTGTTCTTGCAATTCAGCTATGATGGCTTCTTTTCGGTCAGTTGTGTTCCATTTAGATAAAAAGTCATCAAGGGAAGCAAATTTTTCTTTAATGATGTTTTTGGTGTGGTCTTTCAATGAAACGGTAATTGGTCTTCCTTGTTGGTCAAAATAAAGTTCACGGCTAATTAAAACAGACACATCTACACCATTTACATAAACCTTTTCCCTGCGTTCATTTGCCTCTGTTTCTGGAAAATTAGGTTCTGGGTACCTAATGTCTGGTGTCGTCAATTTTATCTCTGTTCCACTCTCATTATCTATTATAGGTTCTTCTTGTTCCTCCTCTTCTTCAACTATGTTACCTAAATCTGTATCTTGACCAGCTGGTTTTATCCTTATAGGATCTCCATCAAATGCAGGATCAGCGAATAAATCAGTTGCGTTTCTGAAATCCAATATTGTAAAGTACATCTTACCATATTCTTCATTTATCCTAGTTCCTCGCCCTATAATTTGTTTGAACTTGGTCATTGAGTTAATATTAGAATCCAGTACAATCACTTTACATGTTTGCGCATCAACTCCAGTTGTCATTAACTCAGATGTGGTAGCTATCACTGGATATTTCTCTTCTGGATTGATAAAATTATCTAATTCTCGTTTTCCTTCATCATTATCGCCTGTAATCTGCATGATGTATTTGTAGTTCTCAGAAACTAAATCCGCATTATATCTAGATAATGCAGATCTCATTCTTTCGGCATGGTCAATATCTACACAAAAAACAATTGTCTTTGCAAAACGGTCATAGCCTTTCAAAAACTCAGTGAGTTTAAATGCAACTAGATCAGTTCTTTCATCTACTACAATATGTCGGTCAAAATCAGTTCTATTATACACTCTATCTTCTACTGGGTTGCCACCTTTATCCAAAAAACCTTTGGGTGGTCTCCATCCTTCCAAATCAATATTTAATCCAATTCGAACTACACGGTATGGTGCAAGGAATCCATCATCTATTCCCTGTCTAAGAGAATAGGTATAAACAGGTTCTCCAAAATATTCAGTGTTGCTTGCGGTATTTGTTTCCTTAGGGGTTGCGGTTAATCCAATATGGGTTGCATTTTGGAAATAGGTCAAAATTTCTTTCCAGCTACTATC
>JBKCOM010000129.1:0-9637 GCA_046309775.1 Flavobacteriales bacterium | reverse complement strand
TATCTACGGCTTTTGGAAGTATGATGGAATCTTGTGTTGTCATAGCGTAAGCAATTCTTTTTCTACGAGGAGTTGAATTACGTATTCTCTTACAACCTCCTCATCCACTTTGTTCAATACATCATTGATAAAAGCAGTGGTAAGCAGTTTGCGAGCGCTATCTGGGCTCATTCCGCGGGCACGGAGGTAAAACATCGCTTGTTCGTCCAATTGACCAGTGGTGGTGCCGTGGCTGCATTTCACATCATCGGCATAAATTTCCAATTCTGGTTTGGTGTTCATCACAGCATTATCGCCTGCGATGATGTTTGCGTTGTTTTGATACGCATTGGTTTTTTGCGCATCTTTCCACACATATACTTTTCCATTGAACACACCTGTGCTCGAATCGAAGAGGATACCCTTGTACAATTCATTGCTCACACAATGTGGAAGTTTGTGATCCACCTTGGTATGATTGTCGATGTGTTGTTTATTTCTAGGTAAATAGAATCCGCTGAGATTGGCATCAATGTTTTCACCATTGAGAGCTATGCGCAAGTCGTTGCGCACCCATCCACCTGCCACGGTCAATGTATTGAGATTGCTGTATCCGTCTCTGTCGATGGCTACTTCTTCGATATTGATGAGATAGTGCTCATCGCCTTCGTTTTGAATTTTATTGTATTCCAATCGTGCATTGGCAGCTACATTCGCTGACAAACGGCGAATGGTGAGGCCTTTCGTATTTCCACAAAATGATTCCGTTACAGAAAGCTTTGAGTTTGCTTGCAAATTCAAAACAATCAGCGGAGTAGAAACTGCATTCGTATCGGTGATGAGGTGAATGATGTGGATATGCTTTTCGAGGGCCACCTTCGGAGCTACTTCCAAATAGACGGCACCAGTGGTAGTAGCGCGTTGAAATGCTTCGAAGAAATTAGCGGGGCTTATTTCTGGAGCGTACTTCGTCGCCATCATCGAGCCTTCTACACATGTGAGCCCCTCGAGGAGCGGCATAGAGCTTAGGGCTGTAGAATATCTGCCGTTTACAAAAACCAATTCCAAGGCATTCAATTTTGGAATGCGGTAAGGAATAATGGTTTCAACCGAATGATCGTTCGACCATTTCCAAGATTCGTTTGAGAGCTTGGTGGTGCGGGTATATTTCCATTCTTCGTCGCGCGTGGTTGGAATCTCGAAATGATTCAAAAATTCAACGGCGGCATCACGTTGATGATCCGCAAGGCCGAATTGCTTTTTTGATTCCTCAACGAGCTGAAGAAATTTTTCTTTTGGGGCTATGGCTGTAGTAGTGCTCATGGTTTAGAGTTGTGCAGCTTCTACTTCTTCTTTAATCCAATCATATCCTCTCTCTTCGAGCTCGAGAGCGAGTTCTTTTGTGCCAGACTTTACGATGCGGCCTTTGTAGAGCACGTGTACGTAGTCAGGAACGATGAAATCGAGCAAGCGCTGATAGTGAGTGATCACCACGAATGAACGTTCGGGAGAGCGCATCGCATTCACACCGTTGGCCACAATGCGCAATGCATCGATGTCGAGACCAGAATCAGTTTCATCGAGAATTGCTAGCGTTGGATCCAACATTGCCATTTGGAATACCTCGTTGCGTTTTTTTTCACCGCCGCTGAATCCCTCATTCACAGAACGATTGGCGAGTTGGCCATCCAATTCAACTAAAGAAGATTTTTCTTTTACCAAAGCTAAAAATTCTTTCGCTGTCAATTGTGGAAGACCGCGGTATTCGCGCACTTCGGAAAGTGCTGCTTTAAGAAAATGGATATTGCTGACGCCTGGAATTTCTACAGGATATTGGAAAGCGAGGAAGAGGCCTTCGCGAGCACGATCTTCTGGAGACATTTCCAATAAGTCTTTTCCTTTGAATGATACTTCACCACCAGTGATTTCATAATCTTCTTTACCAGCAAGAACAGAGGCTAGCGTAGATTTTCCGGATCCATTTGGACCCATGATTGCGTGCACTTCGCCTGGTTTTACTTCAAGATTTAAGCCGCGAAGAATTTCTTTTTCTTCGACACGAGCCTGTAGATTTTTGATTTGTAACATCGTTGTTATTTTTACCAAAAGCCTTTTTAAATCAATGTTTGAAGGCTGTTGGAGTTTTATAATTTATCCTACACTACCTTCTAATGAAATGGAGAGAAGCTTTTGAGCCTCTACTGCAAACTCCATTGGAAGTTGATTGAGTACTTCTTTTGCGTAACCGTTTACAATGAGTGAAATTGCTTTCTCTTCGCTCAGTCCACGCTGCAAACAATAGAAAATTTGGTCTTCACCGATTTTCGATGTCGTTGCTTCGTGTTCCACCTTCGCGGTTTTATTTTTTACTTCGATATATGGGAACGTGTGCGCGCCGCAATGGTCGGTCATCAAGAGTGAGTCGCAGACAGAAAAATTTCTCGCGTTTTCTGCCGAAGGATTGATTTGTACCAATCCACGATATGAGTTTTGCGAACTTCCGGCGCTGATACCTTTAGAAATGATGGTGCTGCTGGTATTGCGACCAATGTGAATCATCTTGGTGCCAGTATCCGCTTGCTGCGCGTTGTTGGTAACAGCTACGCTGTAAAATTCACCTACGCTATTATCGCCTTTCAAAATACAGCTTGGATATTTCCAAGTAATGGCGGAGCCTGTTTCTACTTGCGTCCAAGAAATTTTGGAGTGATTGCCTTCACAAAGACCGCGCTTGGTAACGAAGTTGAACACACCGCCTTTTCCGTCTTTATCACCGGGGTACCAGTTCTGTACGGTGCTGTATTTTATTTCAGCATCCTTGTGCGCGATGAGTTCTACAACTGCGGCGTGCAATTGATTCTCGTCGCGTTGAGGAGCGGTACAGCCTTCGAGGTAGCTAACATAAGAGCCTTCGTCAGCGATGACGAGAGTTCTTTCGAACTGGCCTGTTCCAGATTCGTTGATACGGAAGTAGGTGCTCAATTCCATCGGGCAGCGAACGCCTTTTGGAATATAGCAGAATGAACCATCGGTGAAAACAGCGCTGTTGAGAGCTGCATAGAAATTATCACTGCGTGGAATCACAGTGCCGATATATTTTTTTACCAATTCGGGATGTTCTTTGACGGCTTCGCTCATAGAGCAGAAGATGATACCGAGCTCTGCAAGTTTTTCTTTGAAAGAAGTTGCTACAGAAACAGAGTCAAGAACAAAGTCAACAGCAACGCCGCTCAAGCGTTTTTGTTCTTCGATAGAGATGCCGAGGCGTTCCATGGTGCGGCGCAACTCTGGATCGATTTCGTCGATGCTATTGTACTTCGGGCGCTTCTTGGGTGCGGCGTAGTAAGAGATTGCTTGGAAATCGGGCTTGGTGTATTGAACGTGTGCCCATTCAGGTTCCGTCATTTTTTGCCAAGCGCGAAAAGCTTCCAATCTCCACTCGAGCAACCATTCGGGTTCTTCTTTTTTGGAAGAAATAAGACGAATGATATCTTCATTCAGACCGTTGGGAGCTTTGTCTGTTTCGATATTTGTTGTAAAGCCGAACTCGTATTCTTTGGATGTTACCGAGTCTAATATTTCATCACCTTCGTAGGCCATATTCTAGTTTGGATTAGATGGAAAAACTTTCGCCGCAGCCGCAGGTGCGTGAAGCGTTGGGGTTAATAAAAACGAAGCCCTTGCCATTGAGACCGCCCGTAAAATCGAGCTCGGTGCCTATGAGGTAGAGGTATGATTTGCGATCAACAACGACCTTTACGCCATTATCCTCAAATACTTGATCGCCTTCTTTCATTTCTGTATCGAATTTGAGTTGGTACATCAAGCCAGAGCAACCTCCTCCTTCAACGCCAACGCGCACGAATGCGCCTGAGGGGTGATTTTCTTCAACCATTAGCTTGGCTACCTGTTGTTTCGCGCTATCTTTTACTTTTATCATTTTCTGAGATGTTCTTTGAAAAATCCCTGATTTTTACACAATTCTTACCTTGAATCATTCTGAATAACCACTGAAAGGAGCATTTGTTCTACTTTTCAACAGCTATTTAGATTACTTCTAAATTAGTAATTTCTTGCAAAAATACCATGTTTGTGGTATTCGCACCAAATAATTAGATGATGTCTTCTGGTTTGCGCGGACGAAGAGGCGCCCTTACGAAATCGAGCGGGAACTTTTTTAAATACTTTTTTAGAAAAGTGAAAAGTTCGGGTGAGTCTAAAATGTTGATATCACGGCTTTTGCATGCGAGATAAAAAGCAAGCCCAAATGACACCGAGAAGTTGACGAAACCAATCATAAGAATGCCAAAAAATGTTACAATGACATCAGTTAAATGAATGTCATGCATGACATAATAAAGGGCGGAGGAGAATGAACCCGCGGCAAAGGTGATGTGCCGGATATCGAAAGGCAGACCGGTAATGGAACCGATAAATGTGGCAGTGCCTAGCAAAATTCCGAGGGAGATATTTCCAGCAAGACCGCCGGCATTGTTTTTCAGGTATTTTGAAAGTCGGGCAGTTCGCTTGTATCCAATGATGCGATGAAGATTTTTCATTTGCTTCACCCTTTCTGGTCTTCGCGAATAGATGACTCTGTTATCGACGTACCCCGCGATGATACCACTTATAAATAGGTAAAACCCTGTAATGGCCGCAAACCAAAGAGCACCGGAACGATAGGGGTGCTGATTGTTGATCACATTCATCGCCTGTTGGGGTGTGTCAAACAATTGGTAATCGAATCCTATATCCAAGAGCCAACTGAAAATGAAGGGTAATGGGAAAACGATAATCAAGTTCCCGATGAATGAAATGGTCTGTGTGTGAAAGACACGTGCGATGGTAATTCCGAGTTCTGGGATGTTTTTTTCTTTGTCTTCAGCGCTCCATGATTTCGAAATGGAGGAAGCCGTCATTGCAGGTTGTTTGGTAGCGAGGGTAAAATGGAAAAGCTGTATGAGGACAAAACCAAAAACATAATTCAGAGAGTATAGGATGGCCTCCCAAAAGAGTGGCGCTCCAATCTGGTGCATCCAAGCTTTTAAAAATACAAGAAAACTCACCACGAAACCCGCACCTATTGCGGCATAAAGAAAGTGAGAGTATTCACGAAAACTGTTTGCGATATAATGTTCGCCCGTATTGCTCGCATGTTCTGAGACGCGAAGGGAAAGGCCTTTGAGATTTTCTTTGAAAAAATCCATGAACCCTTCTGCGTCGTATTCTTCTTGGAAAATATCTTGCGTAATAGATGTAATCGCAACTACTTTTCTTTTTTCTTCGGCTTCGAAAACATCAAATAGATTTTCAATTCTACGAATGATCTCGCGACACTTAATGACGGCGAATGACTTCTCAACGCTGGCGCCATGGGTAGAAAAGCTAGACATTACTCGTTCGAGATATACATCACACTCATCCAAACTTGTTTGAAGGCGCGTTCTTAATTGAGGAGAAACGCTTTTATTATTTTCGAAAAAGCTGATATTTTCTTCTACTAACGCAGGTACTGAAAAAAATAGTGGATGATGCTCATTTTCAAGTCCCCGAACGTTCATTCGGTCTTCTGTTCCCAAAGCAGCTAATCTGTAGGATAGACGTTGGGTGACTCTTATGGTCCGTGTTTTTACTTGCTCCGAAATTTCAAGTTGATTAAAGCAAATATTATAGAGTGCATGCATGTGCTGTTCGTCAATATGCCTTAGCCAATGCTCATCGCGTTCGAAATCAAAGTTTTTTCTAAGCTTGTAGCGTAGTTTGTTTTCTGTTCTAAGTTTCGGAAGTATTTTATGTCTTAGTCTGGCAAAAAATTCTTGGCCGAAGCTTATATTGTTATTGATGTTGGAATTACTGAGAATATCGGCAAGGCCGGGTTCATTGAGAAGGTGTAATACTTCTTCTTCTAAACGCAATTTGGCTTGCGTATTGGTGGCGATAAAATCTATGAATAGCGTAAAGAATGCATCAAAATCATCTTTTTCCTTTAATCCATTTTCACGAAATATCCTCGCTGCGTCTTGCAGGATTTTTTTCGAATCTTTTATGGAGTTAAATGGATTATTCATTACAAAATCACTGTTCCAAAGTATTTCGCGATTGCTTTTTTAGCGGCATCGAGATGAATTTTTTCTTGCATCAAATGCTCAAAAGCTTCAGAGTTGGGGTCTGTTGTTTTCATTTCAGACTCCACGTCTTTAAGCATAGCCATTACTTTTCGAAGCTTTAATCTAAAGATACAATCTTTGGCAGCTTTTCGCAAAAGCATATCTTCTGTTTCGGGATACACCCCATGCCGGATGGTCCAATTTTCACTGAGTGCGTAGGGCGAGGTGAGTACCTGACTTGTTTCTGAGCTCACTTCGCGGTCTTGATGCAAGGCGAAGTTGCGAGGCTCTGGAAATTCGTCACGACCTATAAACTCAATATATTCTAATAATATTTTTCTATAAACTTCAGATTGAAGAGTGAGTTCATCTTGCTGCAAACTACCGATTAAATATTCTGCAACACTGATAGGAACAATCTCTTCTTCATTCAAATCATTGATGATGCGCACGTCGATGGCTTGTTCGCCGTATGTAAGAAGTAGGCGAATAAAGTCGCGTTCTTGATGGAGCAGTGAAATCTCATCAGTAATTTCTTCTGTATCAGGAACGCCTGTATGATGCGTTTCATCAATGATTGGAAGTGGTTCAGCGGCGTCTTTTTTTACAGATTTTAATAATGATTTATTTAACTCTGTAAGTAAGACTTGCTCTTGGATATTGAGCAAGCGACTGCATTCCTGAACGTAAACAGAACGTGTGATGGCATCGGGCATGAGCGCGATGCTGTCTACGATTCCTCTTATAAGACCAGCGCGTTTGACGGGGTCACTACCAGCATCTTCCAACAAAAGGGAAGTTTTGAAGGTGATAAAGTCCTTCGCGTTTTCTTTGATGAAATCTTGAATCTCTTCACTGCTATGTTTGCGAGCATAGCTATCGGGGTCGTCGCCATCGGGAAATAGAACGACCTTGACATTCATTCCCTCTTTGAGAATCATGTCGATGCCTCGGAAACTTGCTTTGATACCCGCGCTATCACCGTCATACAAGATGGTGATGTTGGGAGAATATCTTTTTACAAGGCGAATCTGCCCTTCGGTAAGGCTTGTGCCGCTTGACGCTACCACGTTTTCTACACCGCTTTGATGCAATGAAATAACGTCGGTATATCCTTCTACTAAAAAGCAGACATCAAGTTTTACGATTGCATTTTTGGCGAGATGCAGCCCGTAGAGAACGTTGCTTTTATTGTACAAGTCACTCTCGGGTGAATTGAAATATTTCGCAACGGTTTTATCATTTTTGAGTGTTCGCCCACCAAAAGCGATAGCCTTTCCGCTGATGTTGTGGATGGGGAACATCACGCGGCCTTTGAAAAAATCGAAAGTGCCCCCGCCTTCGCGCTCGCGCACGAGGCCTGTTTTGATAAGATACTCTATGTTGTAACCCGCTTCAGTGGCGGCTTTCACGAGGGCGTCCCATTTATCAGGTGAATATCCGAGTTGGAATTTGCGAATGGTTTCGGGGCGAAAACCTCTTTCTTGAAAATAGCTCAATCCAATCGCTTGCCCTTCTTCAGAATTATTGAGCTGTTCGTGAAACCACTTCGCTGCAAATTCGGTGACAATGCTGAGTTGTTCGCGTTCGCTTTTTTCTTGCTGTTGTTCTTCGGTTTGCTTTTCCTCTTCGATTTCGATGTTGTACTTGGCAGCGAGCCAACGGAGAGCTTCTGGATAAGAGAGCTTTTCGTGCTCCATTAGGAAGTCCACCACGTTGCCGCCTTTACCCGAGGAGAAGTCTTTGTAAATGCCTTTTGCGGGAACGACGAAAAAAGAGGGTGTTTTTTCGTTAGCAAAAGGAGATAAGCCTTTCCATGAAGACCCTGATTTTTTTAAATGCACAAATTCGCCAATCACTTCCTCGATGATGGCGGTTTGATAAATGCGGTCTATGGTAGCGCGCGAAATCACGGTTCAAAGATAGGATAACAAATGAGTGGTATTTTCTTTAGTGAGGGCATTGCTTCAACCAGCTATGGTGTTTGTTGAGGTTAAAGTAACTAAATTCGTCCAAAATTAGGATGAAATCTATGTATGCAGCTCAGTTGATTGTTTTGCTGCTACTAGCCTAGGAAATTTGTAACGATATGATTCAGGATTTGGAAGTGTATTTTGATCGACTTTGGCCAATAAACCGGAGTCTAACCGGGAATGGCAACAGAGCGTCGTTACAAATTTTGTCTGAATTGGTTGATTTGAGTATTGAGGAGATACCTTCTGGAACGGCTTGTTTCGATTGGATTGTTCCGCCAGAATGGAATGTAAGAGAGGCTTGGATAAAGGATTCACTAGGCAATAAAATAATAGATTTCGCTGCGAATAATCTTCATCTGCTTGGCTACTCGGAAGGAATACATACTCGTCTTACGTTCGGAGAGCTTCGCGAGCATTTATATACACTTGCTGATCAACCTGATCTTATTCCATATCTTACTTCCTATTACAAAAAGAGATGGGGTTTTTGTTTAAGTCATAATCAACTTCAACCGTTGGATAAGAATGCAGAGTATGAAGTATATATTGATGCTGATCATAACGATGCAGGTTCAATGACAGTTGGGGAAGCATTTATTGAAGGCAAGTCTAAGAGGGAGATTCTATTTTCAACTTATATCTGTCACCCATCGCTTGCCAACAATGAACTTTCGGGGCCGTTGGTTTTGAGTTTTCTTTATAAGGCATTGCGCAAAAAGGTGGATTTGAATTATTCCTATAGGTTTCTTTTTATTCCAGAAACTATAGGTTCTATCCATGCTCTTTCCAAATACGGAGAGCATTGGCGAAGCCATCTGGAGGCAGGTTTTGTGGTGACATGTGTTGGAGATGATGGGGCATTTACTTATAAAAAAAGTCGAAGGGGGAATAGCACGGCGGATCGTGTTGCGGAGATTATGTTGAGACAAAGCGGAGAAGACTATAAGATTGTGGATTTCTTTCCTCACGGAAGCGATGAGCGGCAGTATTGTTCGCCGGGTTTCAATCTACCCGTGGGTTCTTTGATGAGAACGATGTATGGTGAGTATCCAGAGTACCATACTTCTGGTGATAACAAATCTTTGATTTCATTTGAGGCAATGTCAAAGACCATTGATAGGTATTGCGAGATGGTGGACATCCTCGAGATGAACCACCGTTACATCAATACGATGCCTTTTTGCGAGCCGCAATTGGGTAAGCGAGGACTTTATCCAACGTTGGGGTCGCAGAAAGCGAGTGAGGATTTTGTAAAAATAATGATGTGGATTCTCAACCTGAGCGATGGAGAGCATGATTTGATAGCCATTTCTGAAAGAAGTGGTGTAGAAATAAAGAAACTGGTTCCCGTGGTCAAACGGTTGATTGAAAGTGGAATTTTAAAACAGAACTAAAGATATTTTTAGAAAAGCATTATTGAGAAGCTTGTAACTGCTTTAAAAGAAATTTGTCGGCAACGAATGAGAGCTCGTTTTGGTGGATGTCGGCGAGTTTTGCCCATCTGAAACTTTCGGTTTGATGATTGTCTGTATCAAAATCGAATTTTGTCTTTGCAATTCGAAATTTAGGAGCCTC
>JBKCOM010000128.1:0-2475 GCA_046309775.1 Flavobacteriales bacterium | reverse complement strand
CACGAGTACTGTTGTATTGAAAGGAACCACTGCTCAAACAATCTTAGGTACCGGCGAACCTTCATTCTTCAATCTCACAGTGGACAATGATTTTGGAACAGTATCATTGTTGGACACCGTGCGTGTTCAAAATCAGCTAGCACTTGAGGAAGGGACTTTGCAAACAGATGGTCGATTGATTCTTTTGAGTACTGCGGCGCGCACTGCTGGCATCGCCGCTATACCTGCGGGTGCCGATATCTCAGGTAATGTGACCATTCAAAGATTTATTCCAAATGGTTCTGCCGGATATGTGTATGTGGGAGTGGCTGCTGTGCCCACCACAAATACTATTGAGGCAGTATGGGACGATGACATCGTTACAACAGGTGTGGTAGGTTCGGACTTCCCACCGCCCTACAATTTCGTAAATATTTATTCTTACAACGAAGCGTTACCTGGAGGTCGCAATAGTGGTTGGGTACCTATGACAAACACCTCAAATGCCATTGAAGTAAATAAAGGGTATAGCATATACATGGGACCAGGTGCTTGGACTACAGATGTAACAGGTACAATTCAAAAAGGAAACGTGAGCATTCCAATTACCTTCACCAACTCCTCTAATAGCGGCGATGGATGGAATTTGATTTCGAATATCTATCCAAGTGAAGTGGATTGGATCACATTAGAAGCAAATAGCAATGATGTAAACAACTATTTCTTATACGACAATAACCTTCCGGGTTATCGCTCATTCTCTGCGAATCTCGGTGTAGGTAGTGCTCCTCGCTATATTGCGCACAGCCAAGCCTTCTTTATTAAGCGCACCGCTTCACCTGCAAATCAATTTATCAATTTTACTGAAGCAGCGAAGTCGGCTACAAATGTGGCTTTCGAGAGAAGTGTTGAAGAAGCGAGTTTTGCAAGAATTGCAATTACACGAAACGGGCAAGGCGACGAAGCAGTATTGGCTTTCCACATGGATGCGACCAATAACTATGACGAGGCATTCGATGCAGAGAAATTGGAAAGTCCAGTGACAACATCTCCTGAATTGGCTTTGGTTAGCGCGGATAATTTATTACTCACCATTGATGCGCGCCCTATGCCAACGGAAATGTTGGAGATTCCTGTTTACTTAGATCTTCCTGCAGCAGGTGATTACACCATTTCATTCCCAGAAACGCAAAACATCCCATTTGGCTCATGCCTTGTGGTAGAAGACGTGATAGCGGGTCAAAGCTGGGCTTTGGAAGCTGGGTTGTCATTTGTAATTTCAGTAGATGCTCCATATCAAGGAAACCGAATGATCATTCGGGTGTCGCCAAGTCTCGAATTGAGTTCTTCGAATGTGACATGTAATGGTCAAGAAAATGGTGCGATTGAAATCAACGCAACCGAAGGAATCTGGAACTGGACAGTGACCAATGAATTAGGAACAACTGTATTCACAGGCGAAGGAGCGACATCGTTTGAAAACGTAGGTGCGGGAGTCTATACGGTAGCATTGACAAACGCTGATGGAATTTGTGCAAGTGTAGAACAAGAAGTGGAAATCACTGAACCAGCACCGACCGAATATTCATTCGAGTCAACTATTTCAACATGTAATAGCAGTACTGGAGAAGTGATCGTGAACATTGATAATCCAACAGAATACACTTATTGGTTGATGGATGCCATCACAGAAGAAGTCGTGGCAACAGGAGAAGGATCACAATCTATTTTCTCCATTGCTGAATTGCCAGCGAATGAGTATTTATTGACCATTGTGAACTCATGCATCATGGTTGATCATCCATTTAGCACTGTAGATGAGAATACCATTTTTGCAAGCGCATCACTGCCGCAAACAGAGTTTAGCTGGGAAGAAGGTACTACGCAAACAATTACCCTTAGTGTCGAAGCATATAATGCCACACAAGTGTTGTGGTTGTTGGATGGAGTAGTGGTAGGCGAAGGGCACTCTGTGGAATACACCTTGAGCGAAGCAGGCACGTATGTATTTACTGCAATTGCATCAAATGAAGGTTGTGAATCTACAGTGGATGTAACCGTCACTGGAACCACCTTTATCACCATTGGATTGGATGAAGAGAATGCAGAAGCGTTTAATGTAATCGCACGTGATGGTGGAGCGCTCGTTAACATTCCAAGCGGAATGAACAGTGCAACGCTGCGAGTGGTGAACATGAGAGGACAGGTGATTTTTGAGAAGCAAAATGTATCGAACGCAGACGGCCAGTTGTTCATCCCAATGGCAGCCTGGGCTAGCGGAGTGTACAACTTCAATCTCTTTACCAGCAACGGCGCAAGCATGACGAAGAATTTGGTGAAAGAGTAAAGAACAAAGTATTTCATAGAATGAAAAAGCCGCCCGTGAGGGCGGCTTTTTTAGTTACTAACGACTCGTTTAGATACTAACGACTAGATACTAGTGACTAGTTGAGTGATCAAGTAATCAGTGGCTAGTAACTATCCCACTAACTCACA
>JBKCOM010000127.1:0-2143 GCA_046309775.1 Flavobacteriales bacterium | reverse complement strand
CACCTCAATCCATTGGACGAGGTGACTTTGAGAAGAATTCTCACGGAGCCTAAAAATGCACTCATCAAGCAGTACGTGAAATTGTTTGATATGGATGGAGTGAAATTGACTTTTGATAAAAAAGTATTAGACTTCATCGTCGAAAGGGCCATCGAGTACAAGCTCGGAGCGCGCGGCCTTCGCGGTATTTGCGAAGCCATCATGCTCGACGCGATGTATGATTTGCCTTCTTCTAAAGAAAAAGAATTTAAAGTCACACTGGCCTACGCCAAGGATAAATTCAGCCGAAGCAAACTCAGCCAATTAAAGGTGGCATAATTTTACCTCTCTTTTTTGTTGGTTTTTTGTTGAAAACTACAAGTAGGATTTTTCAGGTTACGTAGTACGTTTGACTCAACGATTTTTACATGATTAGCGAAGCTGCCGTCTTCTTTATTGAGGCGGCAGTTTTGCTTTTTTATAAAAGGTGAAACAAGAAAACGAACATATCAGCGCCGTGAGTGATGCCGTGGTAGAGACCCCGTTGATGAAGCAATACAACGGAATTAAAGCGCGCTATCCAGATGCTTTATTGCTTTTCAGAGTAGGTGATTTTTATGAGACGTTTGGTGAAGATGCCATTCGCGCTTCAAAAATTTTGGGCATCACACTCACCAAAAGAAAAAACGGAGCCGCGGCCTATGTCGAGCTCGCAGGCTTTCCTCATCACAGCCTCGATACCTATTTGCCCAAGCTCGTAAAGGCCGGCAATCGCGTGGCTATTTGCGATCAACTCGAAGATCCAAAACTCACAAAAAAGATCGTCAAGCGTGGTATCACCGAATTGGTGACGCCCGGTGTTTCTTACAACGATAAAACCATCGACGCTTCGTCGAATAATTTTGTCGCTGCCGTGGCTTTCACGGGCAACAACAATGCTCCTGGTAATGCAGGCGTTGCTTTTTTGGATATTTCAACGGGTGAATTTCTCGCCGCTCAAGGTTCGATAGAATACGTGGACAAGCTCATTCAGAGTTTCCGCCCGAATGAAGTTTTGTATCAAAAACAATTTGATCAGACATTTAAAAATTCCATCGGCGATCGTTTCTACACCTTCCGTTTGGATGAGTGGGTTTTTACGAAAGAATTTGCAGAAGAAATTTTGACCAAACATTTCGGCACCAAATCGCTCAAAGGTTTTGGTGTGGAAGAGTTGAATCTTGGAGTGATGGCTGCGGGTGCGATAATGCATTATCTCGCAGAGACGCAGCATGATAAAGTAGCGCACATCAGCACGCTCGGGCGCATCGAAGAAGATCGCTATGTATGGCTCGATAAATTCACCATTCGAAACCTCGAGTTGGTGAGCAGTGTGCATGAGAATGCAAAGACTCTGGTAGATATCATGGATGAAACGGTGAGTCCTATGGGCGGCCGTCTCTTGCGCCGTTGGATACTTTTGCCATTAAAAGAAGTATCGCTCATCGAACAGCGTCTCGCTGTGGTGGATTATTTTAATCATCACAATGAAGTATTAGAAAATCTAAGTACAGAGTTAAAACATATTGGAGATTTAGAAAGACTTATTTCTAAAGTTGCTGTAGGCCGCATCAATCCGCGCGAAGTGCAACAAATTCGCCGTGCACTCGATGCGATTGCGCCCATCAAAGAGATGTGTTTGCAATCCAAAAATCAAGAGTTGATTGCTATCGGTAATCAATTGAATCCTTGTGAAGACATCGCCAATCGCATTCGGCGCGAAATTCATCACGATCCTCCGAGAGCGATGAACAAAGGACAAGTGATTGCAGAAGGTGTGAATGCGGAGTTGGATGAATTGCGCAATCTTGCATTCAAGGGAAAAGATTATCTCTTGCAGATACAGCTACGCGAAGATGAGAGAACGGAAATTCCTTCATTGAAAATTTCGTACAACAATGTATTCGGATACTATCTCGAAGTGCGCAATACACACAAGGACAAAGTGCCCGCTGATTGGATTCGAAAGCAAACGCTTACGCAAGCCGAGCGATACATCACGGAAGAACTGAAAGAATACGAAACGAAAATTTTGGGTGCTGAAGAAAAAATTGGCTCAATAGAATTTCGTATTTTCAATGAACTCGTAGCAGCGATCATGGAATACACATCATCGATTCAATTG
>JBKCOM010000126.1:0-39665 GCA_046309775.1 Flavobacteriales bacterium | reverse complement strand
CTTCAAAATCAAAACCAAAGCTTCCGTCGCGCGCTTCCATTCTAGCAGTATACTTCCCACCGATGCGCATATCATTGGATGCCGATGGACAATGCCAACTGGGGTGCGCAAAATTCCATTGTGTGATGTGTTCTGGCGATGTATATTTATTCCAGACTGTTTTCTTATCAGCATTGATTAATGCCGCAACTTTTATTTTTTCTATAGACATTGGTTAATAGATATGCGGTAAATATAATTAAAGCAATGAGGAAAGAATGGAAGAATGGAAGATTGGAAAAATGAAAGATTGAGAGTCTGTTCTTGTTTCATTCTTCCAATCTTTCATTCTTTCAAATTTCCAACTTCTTCCTCCACACCTCCGCGCCTTTGCTATCGTAGATTACGACTTCAACCGTGCGATTCGCCTTATCCCCACTAATGTTCACAACAGCAAAATTTTGATCCGATACCACTGTGCCTTGTACTCTCAGTGTGTTGTTTTCTTTCGAGTTGTCATATGCTCCGCTCGTAAGTGGTGAGGCAGTGAGATCATAGATCATATTCCCATTGGATAATTTCAATGCGCTCAACTCAGTGCAATGTCTATCACCGCTCAAAAATATCACACCCTTAATATTATTCTTTTCAATAAAATCAATCAACATTTGTCGCTCTTTTGGGTAGGTAGAATAGTTTTCAAATTTCGCTTCGGTATTCAAAAACTGTCCTCCCATCGCTATGAATTTGAATCGCGATTTTGATGTCAACAGCGCTTGTTTTAGCCACGCCAGTTGTGACGTTCCCAAAATAGTTCCCTCATCGTCTACCACACCGGGCAAGGTCTTGTGATAGCGATTATCCAGTAGAAAAAACTCCGCATCCGAATAGGCAAAATGTCCAGTGATCCCCTCACCATTTATTCCATAACTAGAATTCGCCCAAAACTCTTTAAAGATTTCTGTCGTCCAGTCTTTATGGACAAAAGAGCCATTGCTATCATTCGGTCCAAAATCATGATCATCCCAAATTGCATAATGCGGACAGACTGTAAGCAATTGTTGCATCTGCGGCAGCGATCGCATCAATTGATAACGACGCACCATTGAAGATTTGCTTTCGAAATCTACTTCTCGCAAGTAAACATTATCTCCCAACCACAACATGAAATCAGGTTTTTGCTTTGCTATCGATTCGAAAATTTCATATTTATTGCCATATGGTTTTCCCGGACGATCATATTTCTCTTCATTGATAAAAGCGCAACTTCCCGTGGCAAAAGAAAAATTCGGGGCATCCGTGCGCCATTGCCAGAGTGCTTCAGTTTTAAAGCTCAGCTCACCAAACTTGGTGTACTTCTCCTCGGCTCCATTTTTTGAAAGCTTAACCTCATAGCCGTAAACTGTTGCTGGCTCGAGCTCAGACAAAGTAATCACTTGAGTAAAAAATTCACTGTCGCTAATGGTGCCCGAAACCGACCGGCGGTCCGATTTATTCGAGGCAGGCCAATAGTCTATTCTAAATGCACACTCACTTGTGCTATTGAGCAAAATATTTACTTCCTTCATATCCACGTGTCCCAACATAGGAGCAGCGTTGAATAAGGACTGAGCATTTAGTATGATAGTCGTAGAAATGCTAAGGAATACAATTAATATCTTTTTCATTCTATCATTTTTTTTCATTAAAAACTTTCTCCAACAAATCAATGGTAGCTGCCCAACGAAAATCACTTTCAATCAACTTTCTTCCTCGATGCGCATAATCCTTCCTCAAAGCCTCTTGTTCCAATAATCGTTCTATTGCAACGGCTATTTCCTCATTACTATCTGCAACCATAAACGCCTCACGCTGCTGCATTGTAAATGCATTTGCGGCGAGCGAAGATGTAATACATGGCAATGACATACTCATCGCCTCTAAAAGCTTGTTTTGCAAACCGCTTCCGATTCGCATTGGAGCCACAAAAACATATGCATTTGCATAAGATTTTCGAATATCCTCTACCCAACCTGTCACCGTCACTCCCTCAATATCATTTAATTCTAGCACCTCCCGCGCTGGGGTCGCCCCAGCAATTTGAAGTGTTATATTTTTTCTTTTCTTTTTAATCAATGGTAATATCTCCAATGCCAGTCGTCGCGCTCCGTCAATATTAGGAGGATAATTCATATTACCTGTAAAGACAATATCAAATTTTGGCTCAACCTGCTCATTTAATCGAAAATAGTCACTATCCACACCATTCGGAATCACTTCTATTTTCTGTCGATCTTTATGAAAAATCAACTCTCTGTCCTGTGATGATATAATTGTATGATGATCGAAATAATCGAAAATAATATTTTCATAGCGCACTAATCTTTGGGCCTCTTCTTTTATAAAGTACTTTTTAATAAAAGTAGTGCCTTCCACTCTCCTTCGCACTCCTGCGTTTAGTGCATCCATGTAATCCAATGTTTTTGGAATATCATGTCGCTGTTTCACATATTCAGCAGTGCGGATAAGTTGACAATAAATGTGGTCGGGTTTAATATCCCCAATAAGCCTGTTCACCTTTTTGACGGCCTGCATTTGCGTAAAATAGTGCACTTGAAATGGCTTTTCACTTATCATTGCTCTCAGCATATTCCATGCAATTAGAGCTTTGTTCAAAGGAATGATATGTAAGCTCTTTACAATTTTCTGCAAATGTGCTTTAGCTGAATCGCTCGCCCCTTTATCATCCAAACATATCAAATGCACTTCATGCCGTTCTGCCAACAAACGCACTTGATGATAGGCGCGCAACTTGTCACCCTTTTCAAGCGGATAAGGAACACGTGATAGTAGAACGACTAATTTCACTTCATTTTTATTTTATGATAAAAGCGGACTAGATTTTCGATGATGGCTTCGTTGTCAAAATTTCGTGTGTGCCGAACGCCTTCCTCGCCCAACCTTTCAATAAGTCCATCTTCATTTAATATACGATCGATAGCCTTCAACCATTCGGATGTCGCATCTGCAATGAGAATATTTTTATCATCTATGGCACCAATTCCCTCCGCTCCGATAGAGGTTGATATAATTGCTTTACCTAAAGCCAATCCTTCAATAATCTTAACGCGAACGCCACCCGCACTCAACAAAGGCACCACCATCACTGCTTTGGAGCTCATAAATTCCTTTGCGTCTTCTACCTCTCCAACTATCTCAACATTCGGCCAGCTACCTTTGAGAAACTCATCGGGCATGTTTCTTCCAGCAAGATATAATTTCAAAGCTGGATGTGCCGCATGCACTTTAGGCCAAATCTCACTTAGAAACCATTGGAAACCTTCAATATTTGGACTCCAATCCATTGCACCCAAATGAAACAATGCCTTTTCACAGGGCCTCCCAGCATACGGTGTATAAGCGCTATGCTCTACACCAAACGGAATGGTAATAATGGGAGTTTTGACGCCAAGACTTTTAAATCTTATCGCATCTTCCTCGCTTATCGACGCTACACCAGAGACTTCATTCAAAGTTTTAAGTTCCACTTTACGAAGCTTCCTGCTGAGGTATGTAAGATAGAGTTTTTTAAAAAAATTATTGGTTCCCTTCGCTATTTTCTCCCAAATCACAAACTCAAGATTGTGCGCTCTCAATACTATATGTGCCCTGCTATATCTGCGAATTGTGCCCAAGTATGGGGTCATAAACAAGGACTCAATATGAATGATATCAAACTTATTATTCTTGAGTGTTCGTGTAAGCTTGATGTCAAAATCAGTGCTGAAAAAGCGATTCAAGTTATAACTGTCACTCGTCATAAAGCTCGAAAATGCATCGACAATATTGAGCTGTGTATCAACATAAACTCCTTCAATACCCGTGGCGTTGAGGTAAGCCTCCGACATCTGCTCTGGCACAAAATCGTGCTTGTGGGTATAGATCGTCAAAACCTTCACCTTATGCCCTGCTTTAAGCAAGCCTTGGGTTATATTATTCATGGCGATGCAACCGCCATCCACCGCAGGAAGCGGAGGTTTATGACACAGCTGCAGAATTTTCATCGCTTTTTTTAAATTTTATCCAACCAAATACTTTTTTGAAAAAACGAGAAAAACGATCCTTATCCAATAAGGTCGACTCTTTCGTTGCTTTATAAGTTATCCAAATGCTCAACGGTAATAAAATCACGGTGCTGATCCACATCCCAACAAATGGTTCTACTATAGCGGATTTAGCCATCTTTTCGCCTGCAATTGTAAGCATTTGATAAAAAATAAATAGTCCCAAAGCAATCACTGTCGGCATTCCAAGTCCGCCTTTCCGAATAATCGCTCCAAGTGGCGCTCCAACAAAAAACAAAACAATACACACAACAGCCAAAAAAAACTTTCGATGCCACTCCACTTTATGTCGAATCAAAAACTTCGTTCGTGCAAAAATTTCATCTTGCTGTTTGGGTATACCCTCTTTCAATCGTCGGGTAGTTTCTATAGCATTTGTCAATGCCTTTTGCTTTTCTCTAGTCGAAATATCATTGAAAAACCAACCTTCTGTTTTCACAATATTACTATCACGTGTTGCGTCTAAATGAAGAACTTTAAAATTAGCTTGAGCAAGCTTCACTTTCGTGCTATCGAGACGAGACTCCAAGCTATCGATTGCCTCCGACAACTGCGGAATGTTCATCATCTCATATGAAGTTTTAAAAACTTCTTCATCATTCGCCTTAAATGCAAACGAGCTTAAATCTAAACGAATGATACTTTTTTCAAACTTGGAGGAAATACTTGGATAGATTCTCTTTTTTCGATTGCCTTCTTCTTCTTGCTCATCATAACTGTGGCCATTGAACATGGTCAAAACAAGAAAACGTTTGTCGGGTGTTTGATCCATTGTGCCTCGCTCGGCCCGAATGACCGTTCGGTTGCCACGTGACTTGTTTCTGTGATCGTAGATAATGATGTCTTCCAACTCCCCCGTTTCTTTGTCCTTTTTCATTACACGAATGCTGATTCCTTCAATCCCGCTATAAAACACTCCCTCCTCAAGATTTAGCGCTGGTTTTGCTTGGATTATAGAAAACAATAATGTCCGATATTTCAAATTTGCAATCGGCCAAATGTTATTAGCAAAAATGAAAGATGTAATGCTGATAATAATGCTGAAAACGATGAGCGGTCTCATGATGCGAAAGAGGGAGATTCCTGCGCTTTTCATTGCGGTCAACTCATTATTTTCTGCAAGAGCACCCATGGTCATGATGCTCGACATGAGCACAGCCAAAGGCAAAGCCATGTTTACGATACGTGCACTTGCATACAAAAGGAGTTCACCAATCACAGGAAGATCGAGGCCTTTCCCCATTAAATCATCCAAATAAACCCAAACGAGCTGCATCTCAAAAATAAACATCGCAATGAGTAAGGTCACGAAAAATGGCCCGATGTAAGATTTGAGAAGTAGAACTGAGAGTTTTTTCACCTGAATGAATATTTAACTCACCATTTGCGACTTTGCAATTTGGTTTGGGTTAAAAGAATAAAAATCGCGATCAAGGCCAAAAAGTAAACAACATCCCGCGAGTCAATTAATCCCTTACTCAAAGATAGATAATGATCATTGATACCCAAACCAATAATAAAATTATCTAGAGGCCCCAGCAGTTTAAAATCACCTATCGCCTGAAACCCTGCATACATAATGAAGCAAAGAAAGGCTGAGAAAAGGAAGGCGACAATTTGGTTGTTGCTCAGACTTGAAGCAAAGACTCCTATTGCGACGTATCCCGCCGCAAGGAAAATCAATCCTATATAAGAACCCCATGTGCCCCCGCTATCTATATTCCCAACTGGATTGCCCAATTGAACAATAGTGAAATAGTAGAGCAACGTCGGCAATAGCGCAATCAGCACCAAAATCAGACCTGCAAAATATTTTGCTAGTATGATTTGAATATCACTAAGAGGTTTGGTAAAAAGCAATTCCATTGTACCATTTCTTTTTTCCTCTGCAAAAGAGCGCATGGTAATGGCTGGAATTAAAAACATAAAAACCCAGGGACTGATATAGAAGAGCGTTTCCATGGAGCTAAATCCCATATCCAATACATTGCTATCCCCTGGAAATATCCACATAAACAAACCTGTGATCAGCAAAAACACAGCAATCACCACATATCCGATGAGTGAGCTCAAAAACGTGCGTATTTCCTTCTTTAATAATGCGAGCATAAATTCTATTTACAAATCGTATAAATCATTACAAGTCCACGCTTGCGGTGGTTCGGCAAACAACATTTTAGTCCGCGGCCAAACAATGCCAAAGGTATCGGATTGTTTGTATAGTTCTAAAAAAGATTCGTCTTGCCAAGTGCTATAAGTAAAAAACACATTTCCTTCTGGGGATTCTCTCAATAACTTAAGCGACAAACATCCTTCTGCAGCTCGTATGTGTTTATGAAACTCTTCGAAAAGCACAAGAAAATCATCGCATGCTTCCTGTCGGAAGGTCATTTTAACTATTCGCGATATCATTAAACTTGATGATTATTGGTTCGAGTAATTTTGTGCCAAATAGCGATTGCGCGCTGCCTCCCATTTGAGAAGTACCTTGATTGATCGCTATGATCAAGTGCCCGTTTGAGCCCCATAAAGCCACTGCCGAGCCCATTGTTACCTCAGCAAAATCATTATGAATCTTGTTAATCACTTGTCTCGTCTTTGGTAGTTGAATGGCAAAAGGACGAGAGGCACGGTACATGTCAAAAAGCGATCGGTGGATATTCGTGTGAATATTACCGAAATTATCAAAATGGATAATGTTTCCTTTGATTGAAAAATCATCCCCTGTAGCCACAGGTACACGAATACGCTTAAACTCTTGCACGCGTCGCCCTAAAAGTTCAGGTGCTCCACCTTTGGCGAGATGCGCCGCACATGTAGCGAAGACCCCTCTCATCGGAAAGTACCAATCCTCAGGTTGAGTATAGGTAATTTCAAATATATCTTCTGGTTGCTCTTTAAAAAGCAAACTAAAAATCCCATTATCAGCACCTATGAAATAATGACTCATATAATGAACAATCAAATGAGGCGTAGCGGCCGTTAGCTCTGATTTCACACCAATCACGTGTACGCTTCCCATAGGAAAATGAGACCACGATGAACCTAAGACATAAGCTGCGTGTTGGACATCCAAATGACGAATACCGTGGGAAATGTCAACAATGCGTGCATCAGGCATCTTGGTAAGGATAGAAGCCTTAACTGTAGCCAGATAATGATCATTGACTCCAATGTCTGATGTTAACGTTATGATGCTCATGTGGGTAAAAAGAAAGGCTGTTTAAATCTTCCTTTTTTCAAACAACGAAATTGCTCTACTTTCGTCAAACTGATCACAGAAAAAAGAATAAGTTTTCAATAAAGGAATTAACCTTGGTAGATAAAGAAATTCTCATCCCAGCCATTGACCCTTTAGAGCTCTTTGGCCCAAATAACAATAAGTTCAAACTCATTTGTTCGCGTTTTCCCAAACTCAAGATTTTTTCTAGAGGTAATATCATCAAGGCAAATGGTGACCAAGCTGAATTAGAACACTTTGCAGATAAAATGAGCCTTATTTTCTGGCACATTGAGATGTACAATCATTTACACCTCAATCAGCTTGAAAAAATTTTGGACGGAGAAACCAAAGAAATCACTCGAGAGTCCAATGGCGATGATGTTCTGGTATATGGACCAGGAGGCCATAAGGTAACGGCTAGAACTGCCAATCAGAAACTGATGGTGAAGGGTGTGGATGAAAATGATATGGTTTTCGCTATAGGCCCTGCTGGTACTGGCAAAACCTATACTGCCGTTGCATTGGCTGTTCGCGCTCTCAAAGAGAAACAAGTAAAACGAATCGTGCTAACTCGTCCTGCTGTAGAGGCAGGTGAGAACTTGGGGTTCCTTCCTGGAGATTTGAAAGAAAAGCTCGATCCATATTTACAGCCGCTCTATGACGCTTTGATGGATATGCTACCCTATGAAAAGCTCGCAGACTATATGGACAAAGGTGTAATCGAAATTGCTCCGCTCGCATTTATGCGCGGCCGCACCTTGGACAAAGCCTTTGTAATTCTAGATGAAGCTCAAAATGCGACAGTCGGTCAGATGAAAATGTTTTTGACTCGCATGGGCCAAAGCGCAAAATTCATCATCACCGGAGATGCGTCACAGGTAGACTTACCGAAAAACCAGCCCAGTGGATTGATGAAGTCTGTGGACTTGTTGCGAGGAGTTGAAGGCATTGCCATCGTTGAACTTGACGGCAGTGATGTCATTCGCCATAAACTCGTGAAGCGCATTATTTCTGCTTTTGAGAAAGCCAATATTTAGAATTCCAATCTCTGATTTCCTTCATTTGTAAAAAACAAGTGGTCAAGATTTGATCTGCCGCTGCTACCTCTTGACGAGGTTGCAGCATCGGACCGTAGTAATAATACAACCCTCCATTGCTTTCTTCAATGCGACTGTAGAGATTTTCGAGCTGGACAATGTTTCCCTCGAACTTCTTATGTATCGCCTGCATCTCTGAAATAGGCGTGTAAGCCGATAAATATTCCTTACTTTGTTTGTCAGGGAATCTTTTAGCTAAATCTATTTTCGCATCAGCTATAAGTTTACCTTGAACCTCTAGGGAATCCTGCATATCATGGGTATATTTTCCCACTTTCTGCATGAGTCCGTACTTATCGATTCTCAACACTTTAAATCCAGCACAAACAGATTGATAATAATTAGATGCTGATTTTGCACTCGCCTTATAATCGGACATTTTCCGCTCGGTAAGTACATACAAAACATCCTTTTCTTGCATTGACAATTTCAACTTTTCAGCTTCATATTTCGATCTTGTGATGATGGCGCTATCCGCGTGATTTTTTAAAGCCAAAAAAAGACTATCCAGTCGAAAGTAAGGCACACCCTCCATTGTTCCCACCTCTTCTCTCAAGCCCAGGTGAAACTCACGCATGCTGGTAAACTGGTCCACTGTGGCTTTTTCGAGCTGCATCAATTTAATAGAATTCAGGCTATCGCTCTGACCGAATGCAGCTAAGCTAAAACAGGATGCAAAAAAAATTGAAACAACCAAATTATTCATCATCGAATGCGATCTACGGATTTAACCAATTCCTCGTCTTTCTTGATAGCACGTGCAGCGAGCCAATTGAGCGCTGTAGCAACTAGCGGCAAGAAAAACCCAACACCCAAAGCAAACTTCATGCCTCCCATATAAGCCTGTACATCATTGACATACAACGCCATAAGCACAAATGTGGCAGCAAATAATAGAAATGTGAGTTTCAAGGACATTATTTGAGATTTTCTATTCTTGAAAGCAAGTAAAGCCCTAATTGTAAGCACCAACGCTGCTGTGAGTGGTGCATAGAAATAGTAATTATTCGCCGCCAGTTTTGCACCAGACTCAGGTTCTTGAATACCGTATGGAGTCAAACTCATCGCTGTCACGCCATCTGATACACTTCCCAGCGGCACAAAGAAAGTGGCAATAATCGCAAATATAGAAATGAGCATAAATAATGACTGAACTCTTTGAATCATAGTGGTTTTAATTAATTAATATCAACTTATACTTTCGGCCTAATTACATTATTGAGGCTGCAAAGAACATAATTTTTTTCAAATACAGTTGCACTATCCAAAAAATGGCGTACAATTGCACTGCCCATTCGCGGCAATCCTGTTTTTTCTCCTTATATATTTCAAAACTTTTATCCGAAAGGAATTTCACATTTATGTATGATATAATCACCTTAACAGGTATGAAGGTGGCCGAACTTAGAGCCATCGCAGAGAAGTTGGAAGTGACCAACCTCGACAAGTTAAAAAAGCAAGACCTCATCTTTAAAATCATGGATGTACAGGCAGTGAAAGCAGAAGCTTCGCAGCCAAGCACCACGGCTGAAACTTCACCAAGTGAAAATGAGGCCGCAGATAAAAGAAAGAGAGAACGCAAGCCATTTATAAAAGCTGAAAAGGCAACTACCCCAAATAGAGATAAAACTGCTGATTTATTTGCTGAGTCTACGGCCACTGAAGCAAAAGAAAGCGCGCCATCTGAAACTAAAGCTCCATCGGAAGCACAAGCGGCTCCAAAAGAGAATGCAGGGCAGCTGCAGCAAGAAAGAAGAGAATTCAAACCAAGAGACAACAACTATCAACAGCGCGATCAGCAACGTGACCAGCAGCGCGATCAGTATAGAAACGATAGAAGAGACAATAACTTCCGCCAAAGAGAAGGAAACAATCAAGGAAACAATAGCGGAAATCAAAGCAACGGTGGTCAGCAAAACAATGGAGGAAATCCAAATAATGCAGGACACCAAAATAACGGCGGAAATCAAAACAACGGTGGGCACCAACACCAACAAAACATAGCACGCCCAGACCGCAGCAAACGCGGCCAACCCGACGAACACGGCTACAATTTCGACGGTGTGGTTATTGCCGAAGGCGTGTTAGAAATCATGCCTGATGGATTCGGTTTCTTGAGATCTAGTGATTTCAACTACCTCAACTCTCCCGATGACATTTATGTATCACAACAGCAAATAAAAACATACGGGCTTCTAACAGGAGATACCGTGCTTGGTGCCATTCGTCCACCCAGAGAGGGTGAAAAATACTTTCCTCTTATTCGTGTAGACAGTATCAATGGTCGTGATCCAGGATGGGTGCGCGACCGTGTACCTTTTAAGTACCTTACCCCCTTATTCCCATACGAAAGATTCCACGTTGCGGATAATAATTCCAACGTCTCCATGCGTATTATGGATCTCTTCTCTCCTATCGGAAAAGGACAAAGAGGTATGATAGTGTCACAGCCAAAGACTGGTAAGACTACCTTGCTTAAGGACGTGGCAAATGCCATTGCTCAAAATCATCCGGAAACATACCTCATCGTTTTGCTCATCGACGAGCGACCAGAAGAAGTGACGGACATGAAGCGCAGCGTAAAAGGCGAAGTGGTGGCTTCTACATTTGATGAACCTGCCGAACGTCACGTACGCATCGCCAATATCGTATTAGAAAAAGCTAAGAGACTAGTTGAATGTGGACATGACGTATGCATCCTACTCGACTCTATCACACGTCTTGCACGCGCATACAATACGGTAGCACCTTCAAGTGGTAAGGTATTGTCAGGTGGTGTGGAGGCAAATGCATTAGAGAAACCCAAGCGTTTCTTTGGTGCTGCAAGAAAAATTGAAAACGGAGGATCGTTATCAATCATCGCCACGGCCCTCGTGGATACCGGTTCCAAAATGGATGAAGTGATTTTCGAAGAATTTAAAGGAACAGGTAACATGGAATTGCAGTTGGACCGCCGCATCAGCAACCGCCGCATTTTCCCTGCTATAGATATTCTCTCTTCTGGTACGAGAAAAGAAGACCTCATGCACGACAGAGATGTGTTGCAACGGATGTGGATCCTTCGTCGTCACCTCGCAGATATGAATCCGGTGGAGGCGATGGAATTTGTAAAAGATCGTATCGAAAAGACAAAAGATAACTACGAGTTCCTTGCGACTATGAACTCATAATTTCAATGTCGAATAAAATAATGAAATATGTACCGTGGATTCTTGGCCTCGTATGGCTGGGAATCCGCGTTACATTATATTACACGATGAAAGACACCAACCCCGATGGAGCGCGCTCGGCGGGGGTCATGATCAATCTTCTTTTTTTAATCTTCATTATCTTCTCCGTACTATCTCGATTATACAAGGAGCGCAGATCAGGAGCGACATCTACTTTTTTCAATGATTTTAAAGTAGTATTAAAAGAAAATTTGAAATATTGTCTTGCTGCGGGAGTAGCACTCGTAATTTTTTATAACTTCATTAGTACCGAACTCCTAGACCGTCGCGCCCGAGATCATCAAGCCACGGTAGAAGCATTGGATACAGATGAGGAATTGAATCAAATTCGAAATGAAAATATTCAATTGAAAAATTTGACCAGAGAAGAAATTATAAAGGCCGCAAATGACCGAACAGAAATCTTTACCAACCCAAAAATTGTGAGTTCGGCCTCTTTTCTTGTTTTGGTTTTTGTTTCTTTAATCTATACTCTTTTCGCCGTTTTACTCTTCCGCTATTTTCTAAAAATGAGGTAGGCAATAAAGATTAAGCGCTTGTGTTTACCTTTGGCCGCCAATAGAGGAAGAATGAGATTAATCCCTTTTTGTTTTTTAAGTATACTTTTTGCCACCATTTCGCTCGAGTCTAACGCTCAAGCGCGCAGTGGAACGAATCTTCCGCGATTCGATTCACGGTATTACCATTTTGGATTTCTCTTGTCGTATAATACTTCTTCCTTTTATATCGACCGCAAATTTCCGCCAAATCCCAACGACTCACTTTTGAGTATTGAGAATGTACCCCAAGCAGGATTCAATTTGGCCCTGCTGGCTAGTTATAACCCAGTTAAAAATGTCAATATTCGATTTATTCCCGGCTTGAGTTTTCAGGATCGCGGCTTAAATTATACTTTCAAAACTTTTACGGGTGAAACGGAGACTTTTTTAAAGCGCACTGAATCTGTATGGCTCGACTTTCCAATCCTGTTAAAGCTTAGAACCAATCGCACGGGCAATTTTGCCGCCTATGCGCTGATGGGAGGAAAATACTCTTTGGACATGCAGTCTCAAAAAGACGTGAATCAAGCTTTGGCTCAAGATATTATTGTAAAACTCACTGACCGCGACATTTCATTAGACTTCGGAGGAGGCTTCGACTTCTTTTTGGAGTATTTCAAATTTGCTGTAGAATTCAAGACCAGCATAGGCATGCGCAATGTCTTATTGGAGGAACCTACTCCATTCAGCGCCCCCATCGATCAGCTCCGCACCCGCACCTTCATCGTATCATTTACTTTCGAAGGATAGAACTATAGCGACGAGCGACAGAGCTACGAAGCGACAGTTTAAAAAAGAAAAAGGGGCAATAGAAATTATCCTATTACCCCATTATCTTATTATCCTATTATCTTATTATCACGCTTGCATTCGCCGTTTTATTGTTGGCGATTACTTGAACATGATAAACACCAGGTGCAAGGTTTGCCACGTTGAAGGCGATGTTTTGCTTTCCTTTGGCATTATTGATCAGATTTGAAGTCACCAATCTTCCTTGCGCGTCGATAAGATTCACTTGTGCTGAACCATCAAAGTTACCGTTGAATGCTACATTCACGATATCATTTGCTGGATTTGGGAACAAACTGAACTCATTCAAACCTTCGATGTCATTCACCCCTACAAGAATAGAAACGTTCACAGGGATTCTCTCTGAAACGCACTCTACAGAAGGTGTGCTCACTTGCCAGTCATAGAAGAAGTAGTAGTAATTGTCGAAGTCTTGACCACCTACTGTCGTGCCAGTGATTGCACCTACAGTTCCAAGTGAATAAGGGAAGCCGAATGGCGAAGCAGCTGTTAAGTCCTTATCTCTCCAAAGGTTTGGATTGGTGTTGGACTGAGCTCTCAATCCCATGTTGCTACCAACTGGTACGTCAAAGTTGAGAGTTACCACCGATTCACCTTGAGGTACATTTACAGTTGCTTCTTGGATAGTGTTGCCAGCAGCATCAACCAAAACGATGGTGCGGTTGCCTGCGTTGTTGGCTCTAACCTTTACGCTGTTTAATGTGAAAGGCTCATAAGCATCAAAACGCAAGAAGAAATTAGCATTTGTCAAATTACCACCTTCGTCTGAAGCGAAGTCGGTCTTACCACCTTGAGCTGGTCCTCCGAATGTAGTGGAAGACTCAACATAATAAGTAGTATTCCCTGTAATAGCCGGTGTTGTGAATGAATTACCAGATGCAATTGGCTCGGTCGCTGTCATTGAATCATACCATTGAATGTTTGATCCAGTAGCTGTTAAGTTAGCTGATTGATTGAGTTCTACTTCCACATCTGAAGCTACAGGAGCAGGATTTGAAAGTACATTCACATCAATTGTTTCTGTTCTCTGAGTACCGCAACCACCGGTGACATCAACGAAATATTCGCCAGATGTTTCTACGGTGATTGATTGTGTTTGCTGACCGTTGCTCCAAACATAAGCGTTTCCATTGCTTGCTGTAATGGTGACTTCGCCACCTTCACAGAATGTTGTTTCACCAGCAATAGAAACTGTAGGTGCTGGATCTTCGGTAACGTCAATTTCCAAAGAGTTTGAAATGGCACCACAACCGTTTTCATCATAAACAATCACATAATAAACTCCATCAGCGAAAGCCTCTGTAGAAGAAGCCATTTCGGCATTACTCCAAATATAGTTTTGGAAATTGCCGCTAGAAGTCAAGTTGATTGGGCAGCCAGTAGAAGAGCCAACGATAGAAGCAGTCACATTTGCATCAGGGCAAGTTGTTTCTATCACATTGTGAAACTGGTCTATCGCAGGATTCTCGATAACAGTGATTCCGCCCGCAGGCCAGCGAATGATGGCATAGTCGATTGAAGTCGCATCGCCAATACCGAAGTGCAATTGATTCGTATTAGTAATTCCATAAGACTCACCGCTGCGAACATCGCGCACCTGAGTACCGAAGGCACCGTGAATTTCAACCACAGCTCCTACAGCCATTTTATTAGAAATTGTTCCTTCAAGGTCAAATACCACATAGTGATTTGAATTGGTATTATTCAAGAAAAGAATGTTATCGTTTCCATTATCTGGCGTTACATATCCGTCACCATAAGTAGCGTATAAGTCAAGGAAGCCATCGTGGTTGAGGTCACCGATAGCGAAGCTGTGCATGGTGTCAGAATTCTCGAAAGTATTTGGAATATTAGTCCAAGTCTTGTCACCATTATTGCGGTAGTAACCATGATTTCCACCAGCGTAGATTACATCGAGGAAGCCATCATTATCAAAATCAGCTAATTTTCCTTGAAGGAAGAATCCACTCACTTCGAGGCCGCTGCCTTCAGTGATTTCAGTAAAATATCCGAAGCCGTCATTTTCATAAATTTCAAGGGTTCCAGAGTGTGTAGTGATAAAGCAATCAAAGTCGCCATCGTTGTCGATGTCACCGAAGTCAGCAGTCCAAGATTGCTCAAGATTTACAAGACCACGTGCAGGTGCTTCATCGCTGTAGTTGTTTTGACCATCGTTTACTAATAATACGTTTGTGCGACGTGGGTCATATGGATCATTGATAAACTGACGGCACTTCGCGATTAGGCAATCCTGATCTCCATCGCGATCGAAATCACACCATACCACTCCGTAGTTACCGCTGTTATCATTTCCATTTACTTCTGGGTAAAAAACCATGTCGATCATTCCGACACCATTTTCAAAAGTTCCATCCCCATTGTTGTGGAAAAGAGCGTTGTGACCGTCATCGTGACAAGCGAAACCATCGAGCCAGCCGTCGTTGTCGATATCGGCGAAGCTACAAGCTTGCATGAAAATACTTGCCCAATTAAAGGTCGTTAAATTAGAAGAGTTGATACCATCAATATCAAGGAGGTGAACACCGTCGTAGTTACCACCACTCATGATTTCAGCCCATCCGTCATTGTCGACGTCAGCTACTGTCATACCCCATTGACTGGCGTTAGAAACAGAACCGTAACTTACGGTGTTGAACGAACCATTGGCCTGCTGGTAAGCCACGTAAACGTTTTCGCTTTGATCCAAAATAACAATGTCAGCGAGACCGTCATTGTTTACGTCAGAAACACCACCGCAGTTTCCACTGTTTTTGCCAGTGCCTCCAACGTTGCCCACAGAGAATGTTTGGGCATTGGAAGAAGTCGCAACAGCCCAGAGAGAAAGGGCTACTAAGTAAAATTTCTTCATTTGTGAAGTTTGATTTTTGTTTGGTTTTAAAATAATCCTCGACGCTAAGGTAATGATAGTTTTACTTTCATCACATCAGCGAAACGCATTTGGTTTGTAAAACTTTGGAATACAATCCATGTAGCAATTACCCTTCTTACTTTTGGATTTATTCGCTTATTCTAAGTAAACATTTTTGTGATAAAGACGTTTAAAGTGCAAAAAGTTTACAAAACCTGCGAAAAATCATTGTCCTTTGAATCACTCGCACCTATATTGCGCCGAATTTCCAAGGAACATTATTCAGAAATCCACCTATGAGCGAAACAGCTAAATTGATTTTGGACGGCAAAGAATACGAATTGCCTGTTGTTGTTGGTTCAGAAAATGAAAAGGCCATCGACATTACCAAACTTCGTGACATCACTGGTTATGTCACACTCGACAGTGGTTACAAAAACACTGGAGCTACCAAGAGTAATATTACATTCTTGGACGGAGAAACAGGAATTCTCTGGTACCGCGGATATCCTATCGAACAAATCGCTGAATACGCTACCTTTTTAGAGGTTGCTTATCTTTTGATTTATGGAGAACTTCCTACAGAGAAGGAGCTTAGCTACTTCACTGGTTCTATTCGAAACCACACGTTGGTGCACGAAGACATGAAGCGCTTCTATGAAGCTTATCCAACAGGAGCGCATCCAATGGGTGTATTAAGTTCCATGATTGCTTCCATGTCTACTTTTTATCCTGAGTCACTCAATCCGAATCGTCCGTTTAAGGATATTGAATTGACCATGCACCGACTCATGGCAAAGATGCCGACTTTGGCAGCTCAAGCTCACAAAGTGAGCATTGGTCACCCGATCATGTACCCAAAGAACAGCTATAGCTATACAGAGAATTTCTTGCATATGATGTTCGCGCTGCCCACTTTCGATTATGAGGTGGACCCAGTGGTAGACGATGCATTGAATAAACTCTTAATTCTTCATGCTGATCACGAGCAAAACTGCTCTACATCGACAGTGAGAATGGTGGGTTCTTCACAAAGCAATCTTTATTCGTCAATATCTGCTGGTATAGCAGCATTGTGGGGACCTCTCCATGGAGGTGCAAATCAAGCGGTGATCGAAATGCTCGAGCGCATCAAAGCAGATGGCGGAGATGTAGCAAAATGGGTTGCGAAAGCAAAAGATAAAAATGATAGCTTCCGTTTGATGGGCTTCGGTCACAGAGTTTACAAAAACTTCGATCCAAGAGCGAAAATCATCAAGAAGGCATGCGATGATGTACTCAACAAACTCGGAATTCATGACCCAGTATTGGATATTGCAAAGCAATTGGAAGAAGTTGCTTTGAAAGACGAATACTTCGTGGAGCGCAAGTTGTATCCAAACGTAGACTTCTACTCTGGAATTATCTACAGAGCTATTGGAATTCCAACTGAAATGTTCACTGTGATGTTTGCCCTTGGCCGACTCCCAGGTTGGATTGCTCAGTGGAAAGAAATGATCGAGCAAGGTGAACCAATCGGAAGACCACGCCAGATCTATACAGGCGCGAACCTTCGTGACTATGTTCCGCTCGCAAAAAGAGGATAATTTAAAAAATTAGATAAAAAAAAACCGCTCTACGAGCGGTTTTTTTTGCTTTATGCGATTCGTTGTTACTCTGAAATTTTGGAGCCGTTGGAATCTACCTCCACATGCACACGCTTACCATTGTGTAGAATGTTAAATGCAAATCCCTTCCATTGTTTAGGCAATCTGGCACTGAACTGAAGCTTACCGTCATACACACGCATTCCTCCGAAACCTTGCACTACCGACATCCAAGTGCCTGCCATTGAAGTAATATGCAATCCTTCATGCGCCTCATGATTGTAGTCATCCAAATCCAATCTAGCTGTTCGTAGATACATTTCATAAGCCTTGTCATCATAGCCTAGAGAACATGCCAGTATCGAGTGCACACATGGTGAAAGCGAACTCTCATGCACGGTCATTGGTTCGTAAAAATCGAAATTCTCTTTTAGAACTTGCTGGTCAAAATGGTCTTCAAAGAAATACAATCCCTGAAGGACATCAGCCTGTTTGATAAAGCAGGAGCGTAATATGCGATCCCAGCTCCAATGCTGATTGATTGGTCTTTGATTGGCTGGCAATGAGGCCGCGCTTCTCAGTTCTTTATCCAAAAAGCCATCTTGTTGAAGGAAGATTTTGGTGCCTTCTTTTGTGGGGTAGTACATCTTAGCTTCAATATCCTTCCATCTTGCCACTTCTTTATCTTCTTCAAAATTGTATTTAGCGGCCTTCTCAGCATAAGCTGCAGGATGATTCTTTTTGATATAGTCAAGCACCTCTCCACAATACTTCATACACCACACAGCAATATAATTGGTGTACCAGTTGTTGTTCACGTTGTTCTCATACTCGTTAGGTCCTGTTACTCCGAGCATCACATATTTCTGTTTGTCCTCGCTCCAGTGAATGCGCTGAGACCAGAAACGAGCAATACCAAGAAGAACATCCCAACCGTATTGCGCCAAATATTCTTTATCACCAGTGTATGTGATATAATTGAAGATAGCGTAAGCGATGGCGCCATTGCGATGGATTTCTTCGAATGTAATTTCCCATTCGTTGTGACACTCTTCCCCATTCATGGTTACCATTGGGTAAAGCGCTGCGCCATTTTCAAATCCCAACTTTTCTGCATTCTCAATAGCTTTACCTAATTGATGATAGCGATAAACGAGCAGCTGTCGCGCCACTTGCGCATCTTTTGTAGCCATATAAAATGGAATACAATAAGCCTCTGTATCCCAATAAGTGGAACCACCATACTTTTCACCAGTGAAGCCCTTGGGACCAATGTTCAAACGAGCATCTTCACCGGTGTAAGTTTGATTTAGATGAAAAATGTTGAATCGAATTCCTTGCTGTGCTTCTGCGTCACCATCAATTCGGATATCCGCGAGGTCCCAAATAGAAGCCCACTTGGCGATGTGCGCTTCATACATTTTTTCAAAACCAATTTCTTTTGCGCGTTTTGCTGCCTTAAGAGCACTTTCGGCACAAACTGCAGGAGAGTAGTTTAATGAGCTGACAAGTCCAACATATTTATAAAAAACTATTTCCTTTCCTTTATCCGCTTTGACTGTGGCTGTGCTTCTTACAAGGCTGTAATCCATGGAGGTTTGCCAACGTGCGCCTTCCAACACACAATTCATGGCAACGGCCAATTCAAAATCGGTCTTTTTTGTTCTTGTTACCAATACGCCCTCAGCATCTTGCACTGACTTAGAAACTTCAATCCAAAATTTCTCGTCATAATTTGAATCATGATTTTTCACATCGCCATCCAAATAGGGCGAGAATGTAACCTCTCCAGAGAAGTTGAGCGGTGTGATACTGTATCGAATGGCTGCAGTTTCATAGTCGGCCATTGATATAAACCTTGTAACCTCGACCTTCATTTGTTTGGAACGTCCGCCATCACGAAAACCAATCATTGACTCGTTGAGATGAACCACGAATGAGCGTGTGAGGGTGCCTTCTTTCATATTGAGAACTCTCCTAAACTCAGATACTTCCAGTTTAGCGAGGTCTAGTTCTTCACCGTCAATCTGAATGTCTATTCCTATCCAATTAGTGCTATTGAGCACTTTAGCGAAATATTCGGGATACCCGTTTTTCCACCAACCCACTCTCGTTTTATCAGGATAATAAACGCCAGCCACGTAAGAACCTTGAAGTGTTGGACCGCTGTACTTCTCTTCATGGCAGGCACGCTGACCAAAGGTGCCGTTGCCCAGAGAAAAGATGCTTTCAGAACTTCTGTGATGTTTGGCTTCAAACCCCTCCTCGATCACGAGCCACGGGTCGGTTTTCAGGTATTTTATCATAATCTTCTAATCGGAGGCACAAAAAAAAGAAAGTGTACAAGTTACACCAAGTATTTTTTAATAAAAGTCATAAAAAGTTATGACAAATCTAACCGAGCGGCGTCTTTATAAATTATGTGAGTAACTTTTTTGGTTCAAAACATGCTTTACCAGAAGCAAACTTTAATCTTGTATTTTACGTTGCAACTTACAAATACGCAGGGAAAACATGGTAGTGAAATTTAGATTTCTTCTATTATTCATTTTATTTTCAATATCTTACAACTTATCTGCTCAACGATTAGATCAATTCACTCGTGAGCAGGAGAAGTTCTTAGAGGAGCTCTCTGGTCTTTTCAACGATGTTAAAAAAGGCACTGGAAAGGACTTTATTGAAAAAGAGTTTGGGCTAGTTTGGTTTCCAACCAACAAATACACCGCTCAGCAGCAGGAGATGATTTACGAGACTTTTGATATGTTTTTAAAGAATAAGAATAAAGTCTACCCAGATATCGAGAATTATGTGAAAGCATTGATAGCCTTTCCAAATAGTGGCAAAACAGATAAAGACTTTTTGGAATGGCAGACAGTATTGACCAAAATGATGGCGGACAAAAAAGTTCGCAAGTTCGTTCCAGAGTTTATTGAGACATCCGTTGGACTATTTACAGACCGTGTATTTTTTAAAAGCGAGGCGGTGCAATGGCAAAGCAGCAGTCCTGGTTTTAGATTTGTTTTTGATACCATTCCAGCAATTGAGTTTCCAGCTTTGGATTTGAAATGCTACAGCAAAGGAGATAGTAGCATCATTTATCAAACCTCAGGAGCTTATTATCCCACGCTTGAACGTTTTTTTGGAGGCAAAGGTCGCATCACTTGGCAGCGCGCCGGTTTTGATCCAGCGAAAACTTACGCCGAATTCAATGACTATAATATTCGTATCAAAGGCGCCACATTCGTTATCGACTCGGTAACTTTTTACAACGAGTTTTTTGATAAGCCGCTCATTGGACAAATCACAGAGAAAATTCTAGCAGATAAATCTGCTGCAAACGCCACCTATCCAAAGTTCGAATCCTATTACAAACGTTTGCAAATTCAGAACATCGTAAAAGGAGTAGATTACGATGGCGGTTTCACACTTGCAGGAACAAAACTTGCGGGTTCTGGAACCAACGAAGAGCCCGCATTGCTCACTTTTTATAAAGACTCAAAAAAGTTTCTTGTAGCTCGAAGTATAGAGTTTGATATCAAGCCCAATCAAATTGTATCGAGACATTGTAATATCAGTTTCTATTTAGACAAAGACAGCATCACCCACCCTGACCTAAACCTCACATTCGATAAGAAAACGCGACAATTGGTATTGCTCAGAACTGAAGAAGGTGTATCAAAATCACCGTTTCAGAATACTTATCACAACGTTGATATGTACTTTGAAGCGATGTATTGGAATATCGATGATCCGATGATTAAAATGGGATCTCTGGAAGGAAGCACCCAACACATCGCCGCGTTTGAATCAAATACTTACTTCAAGAAAAAGCGTTATGACTCCATGATGGGAATTAGCTATTCTCACCCATTGTATGAGCTTAAAGATTTTTCTTTAAAAAATAAGAAAGAAGAATTTTCAACAATTGAATTAGCAAAATTCACCAATAGCAGTGAGGAGCAATGGCACCTGGTGTTGATTGATTTGAATAACAAGGGATTCGTGCAATATGACATGAATGCTCATTATTGTAAAATAAGACCCAAGCTCTATCATTATATTGAAAATAACATTGGTAAAAAAGACTTCGATGTAATTCAATTTGCCAGTGAAGTACAAGACGGAAGCAATGCATCGCTCTCTCTATTGAATTATGATTTGCTGATGAAGGGCGTTGAAAACTTCCAGCTCTCTGACTCTCAAAAAGTGGTAATCTATCCTCGCAATGGAGAAGTTCTCATGAGAAAAGACAGAAACTTCACATTCGGAGGTCGCGTTTTCGCTGGGAATTTTGAATTCATCGGATCTGAATATGAATTCACTTATGATGATTTTAAACTTGAACTATTAAAAGTCGATAGTTGCCGCATATATGTTGAAGATGAAACGAGCGGAAAGGACATTTATGGAAACTATAATAAACGTCGCATCAAATCAGTATTACGAGACTTAGCAGGTAATATTAAAGTTGACTCTCCAACGAACAAAGGAGGATTTCACTCATATGCCTATCCCCAGTATCCTATATTCACATGTACAAAAACCTCTTATGTTTATTGGGACGATAATTCAATTCAAAAAGGGGTTTACAAACGCGAAAAATTCTATTATCAGGTTCAACCATTTACTATTGACTCACTTGACAACTTTACCAAAAAAGATTTGAAGTTTAATGGAACGTTAGTTTCGGGGGGCATCTTTCCAGACATTGAAGAACCTCTTGTATTAATGGAAGACTATTCTCTTGGTTTCAAACGTAGCACTGGAGCTGGAGGTTTGCCGGCATACGGCGGAAAGGCAAAAGTTACGGCAGACTTGAAGCTCGATTATAGCGGTTTGAAAGGCGGTGGTGATTTGGAATATCTAACGGCAAAAGCGGCTTCTAAAGAATTTACATTCCTTCCTGATTCGACTCTTGGACTGACCCATTCCTTTGTGAATCGAGAGCAAACGGCCAAGGTTGAAGTCCCGAAGGCAATCTGCGATACCACCGATCTTGCTTTTTATCCTAAAAAAGACCTACTCGATATCGCAAGCTTAAAGACTCCAATCGACTTTTTTGAGAAAGAAGCTAACCTTACTGGAACATTACACTTAAAACCAAGTGGCATGCGAGGAGAAGGGGTAATGGAATTCAGTGGTGCGAAACTTACTTCTAAAGACTTCTCTTATACCAGAAGGCGAATTCTCGCTGACACCTCTGCATTTCAACTTGCAGGCATGAGTGAGTCGGGAGGATTGGCCTTTAAAACAGATGACGTTAATGCGAATGTTGACTTCGATAAACGACAAGGACTGTTTAAAAGTAACGGTGGTGAAACAAAAATTGAATTCCCAACCAATCAATACATCTGTTACATGGACCAGTTTACCTGGTATATGGACAAAGATGAAATGGACTTGAGTTCGTCACGCAAAGCCTCAGATGACTTGGTAATTGATACGAGTGAAGAGTTCAAGAAAAGTAATTTCTTTAGTGTAGCCGAGGGACAAGACTCGCTGAACTTCCTATCGCCTAAAGCAAAATATGACTTAAAGAAATCGAAGCTGACTTGTCAGAAAATTGAATACATCATCGTGGCAGACTCTAAAATTACACCTGACAGCGGAAAGGTGGTGATTCAAAAGTATGCCGACATGGAAGAACTTACCAGAGCCCAAGTACTGAGCAACTATGTGACGCAATATCACAAGATGTTCAATTCTACGCTCAAAATCGAAGGTCGCAATAAATACTCGGGTGAAGGCGATATCAACTATGTAGATGAGAATAAGCGATTACAAACAATACATCTAGACGAGATTAAGGTTGACACATCAAAACAGACCGTGGGTAAGGGTAGCGTAAAAATTGAAGATCAATTCTTCTTATCCCCCGCTTTTGAGTTTTATGGCAATTTCGAATTGGCTGCCAATCAACAATACTTGACCTTTGATGGAGGCGCGAAGATTCTGCATAATTGCGAAATGCTCGAACGCACTTATTTCAAGTTTAGATCAGAAATCAATCCTCTTGAAATATATATTCCAGTGGATACCACTATGCGCGACATGGACTACAGCAAGCTTGGCGCAGGCGTGGTGGTGACCGATGACTCCCCGATGGACGTGTACGGCGCATTCTTGAGTAATAAAATTGACCCTCAAGACAAGGCCATTGTGGAAGCCTACGGCTATCTATATTTTGATAAAACAGGAAGAAAATATTTGATCGGTTCTAAAGAGAAAATCAAACAGCCAAAACTCCCAGGAAATCTAGTAGTTCTGAACACCGAAGGATGCGAACTTTTAGGCGATGGAGTCATGAACTTCAATGTAGATTATGGAATGGTGAAAATGCGCAATGTCGGTGACATGAAATTTAGAATACAGAAGGATGAAATGGAGAGCCAAACCACTGGGTTGTTCAATTTCCCATTTGTAGAAAATGGAATCAAGCGCATAGCCGATCAGATCGAACAATGGCCAAATCTCACTCCTGTAGACCTTGCAAAGACTAAATATGAAAAGGGACTTGTGGAGTTATTAGGCACAGAAAAATCTGATAAATTGATTTCCGAATTGAACCTAAGCGGTCAGTTGAAGCGCGTTCCCGAAGAACTCCTAAGCACCTTTTACTTCGCAGATTTGAAGTGGACTTGGAATTCAGTGGATGAAACTTTCAGCACTGTAGGTCCAATCGGTATCGCAAGTATTGATAAAAAACAATTGTTTCGTTATGTAAAAGGTAAAATCGAAGTAGAGCGAAGACGTAATGCTGATGTCTTGCGTATTTACATAGAACTTGACGCTGGCACTTGGTACTTCTTTGAATACAAATTGGGAATCATGAATGTATTGAGCTCCGATAAGGAATTCGCAACCATTTTGACTGAAGTGAAGGACGAGAATCGCAAGTTTGAAGAAAACAAGCTACGCTTTACTTACCAATTTGTGACATCTAAGAAAAAGCGTGACGATTTTGTTGAGCGCTATTCTGATCTGGACTAACGTAACCTTTTGAAATATCTATCGTTTAGGAAAAGAACAACCTGACAAAAACACAGATATGACAAACGTACAATTAGAACAAATGTCAAGCTTGGTAAACACACTTCGTTTATTGCAACAACGCATGTCGCGCACGAAGTCGATGTTTCCTTCGCACCATGAAGAATTGGAGCGCCGTTACAATCAATTGTTAGCGGAAGCAAAGAAAAATAAGATTACACCGCCTTGGATGGCGGCGTAATTTAGAAATCACAGAAATCTTGACTCATTTAATAGCCAACCGGTGATGCTTCGGCGTACTCGGTTGGTTATTAATACTTCGTGAATTTTATCACTCATAAAAAAGGCGATTCTGCCAAAGCGAGGTTCCACATCGAAATAAGTTTTGTCCTCGTTGAAAATCCTTAGTTCTCCCCCATCGTTAGGTTCCCAATTTTCATTTAGATAAAAAACAAAGCTCACCACACGAGGGCTTCCTTTTGCATGCTTATCGCTGTGAGCCACGTATCTCGTGCCTTCTGGATATCGGGTGTAATGTGTTTCAAAATCTCTGATACCCAAATAAAAGTTTCTGTTAAGCTCAGAAATTAGTTCGGATAGCTGATTTAAAAAAACTTTCGCATCGACCGTGCAATCATTCGGGTCGAGCCAAGAAATGAAATCACCTCGCAATTCTTTGTTCACCTCAAATGATTCCGCCTTGCCTATTCCAGCTTTTTTCATTTGATTTTCCTCAAACAAAAAATCGATATGCTGCATAATGTTGAGTGAATGATCGGTGGAAATAAAGTTATCTATTACCTGATATCCATTCGCTTCAAAGAAATCCTCGTCAAGCATGAGCTACTTTTTTTTTTTACAAAAGTAAAAGTAACCGAATGAAATCTTAGGAGTTAATTTTAATCCTGTGCTTGTGGTAAAAGATATCCATCACCAAGGAGTGAGGAAAAGTGAGGCAAGAAATAAAAATGAGTGATACAATAGGAATGGAAAGAGAAAGATTGAAATATTTCAATAAAGCCAAGAAAATCAGCAATCCCGATATAGAAATCGCCGTGAACGGCAAGAGTAGTTTTACAAAAGCTTTAAATGAAAAATTTTTTCGAAGATTCTTGAAAAAACTAAACTCATGTCCAAGCACTCTACAAGAATGAAGTATTACAAAATACAAAGTGAATCCCAGAAGAGGCGAAGAAATCGAAAAGACAAAAAGTATTGCAAACAATTGATAAAGCTCTAAAAAGAACTTTTGCATTTCAATTTTTCCAGAAAAGAAAAAATAGAAAAGTAGCCCGATTAAAGCGATAGTTGAAAAAATAAAGATCACGCTTGCGTGGGTCAGTAAAAGAGAGAATACAGGCAGCGACAGCCCTGAATCACCCAGTGAAGAAATCAATTCATTGCGATTGGAATAAATAAAAGCTGCAAGCAGCCATGTACCCCAGGAAGAAAATAAAATGCGATCGAAGATTCGATTGGTTTTAATGTATTCAACAAATTGTGATTGTCCGAAATGGTAGGCACTAATAATGAGAAAAGAGGCAAATGCAATATCTGGACTGAAATACCAAAAAGCGCCAAAGCAGAGCGCTGAAAAAACATAAACTCCAATGAATTTTATATTTTCTTTTTGGGATTTGAATCCATACAAGTGATTATCGATAGCTCCGTGTGAAATACCAAAGATGGCGATAGCAGCGATACAAGTGATCACTTCTATGGTCTGAATAAGATGCCCATTCAATTGTTGAAAAGGCAGCAATAGAAAAGAAAACACGATGAAAATAAAGGTACTTTTATGCATGATTTCCTTTTAGATAAAAGAAAGGCGGGGCATATAAAAATGCCCCGCCTATTTGAAACAATATTAAGCGTTCGCTTCTTTCGAACTTGAAATAGCAAGATTGTAAACAACCAAACCAAATCCAATTTTGTTGATAGCATCAGCTATGTTGTAGAATAAATCTACGTTTGTGGAACCCCAGCCGAGAGAAGTGTTGAGCCAACCACCAGGCATGCACATGTAACCAATTGGGTAAATAGCCCAACCTACAAGAACAAACCAGGCAAGAATTCTCACGCTTTTTGCGACCATTGGATTATCTGACTTTTTCGCCAATTGTGCCACTTCACCAACCCAAGCTGCATAAAGAATGTAGATGTAACCTAGGGTTGAGAGCACACCATAAACTACTGAGTGTGTGGAGTCGCCTCCCTCAGGATTGAATGCCTCACCGATGTAGCCAAATACGAGCATCCACACGGAAGCGATGATGAGTTTCCAAAGTAGCCCTACTTTGGCACCAGCAGCTTTGGTCAACAAATAAAACTCGACGCACATTAGTGGAACGGTAAGTGTCCAGTCGATGTAGCGAAGAGCTGTTGGATTTTCTCCTGTTGCCAAATAATAGTCGCGCATGTAATAATAATGCACTGCTGCAATGAAGGTGATAAGACCTGATACAAGAAGTGAAAGTTTCCACTTTCCATCTACTCTACTCCTTTCAAAGAAGAAGAAAATAGATGCAGCGAGCATGGCCATGTAGCCAGTGAAGAAAGTAAACGCTACCGCGTCATCTTTCGGAATGGTTAGAACGTTAAGGATTTGCATAATGATAATGTTTGATTATAGAGCGTACAACATCATGATTTTCATGATGTTTGTTTAACGTTTGGCTTTTCATACTAAAAAGAGTCATAAATGATGTTTTTGTAATGAATTCAATTCAAATGTTTTAAAACTGACAAAAACAGCATCCGTTTGTAAAATTTATCAATATCCAAAGACTAGCCTTTCTATACATTTGTATTATAATATCTACTTATGTCAAAAGTGGTACTGGTGACGGGAGCCAGCAGCGGGATTGGTAAGGCAATTGCCACCACATTATCCAATGCGGGTTATAAGGTATTCGGCGCCAGTAGAAGTGTCGAAACAGGAATTGTCTCCGAGGGCGTCATTCAGCTTCAGCTTGATGTGACAAATGAAGACTCCATTAAAATTGGATTAGCATACATTCAAAAGACAGAAGGTCGATTGGATATTCTAGTTAATAATGCAGGTCTTGGCATGATAGGAGCTCTTGAAAACACATCTTCAAAGCAAGTACAAGAGATTTTTCAAACCAATGTATATGGTGTGCTCAACATGTGCAGAGCCGCCTTGCCAATGATGCGTCAACAACGCAGTGGAACAATATTCAATGTCACATCCATTGCGGGCTTAATGGGATTGCCATTTAGAGGAATTTACAGCGCTAGCAAGTCTGCCGTTGAAGGTTTCTCAGAGGCCTTGAGCGCAGAGGTAAATCAATTTGGAATTAAAGTAATCATCATTGAGCCAGGAGACTTCAAAACTGGAATCAATGAGAATAGAAGAATTGCGGAACTGGAGACCAGCGCCTACGAGCCATTTCAATCCGCAGTAATCACACAAGTGAATCGTGAAGTGAACGAGGCCCCTGATCCATCATTAATTGGAGAAGCACTCGTTCGCATTTTAAAAAAGAAGCATCCTCGTCTTCGCTATAAAGTAGCAACGCCATTTCAAAGATTCTCTGTATTGGTGAGAGATATCATACCTGATCGTTGGTTTGAAGCCTTGGTAAAGCGCTACTACAAAATGTGAAGCCTCAATCAACCCAATCAGCGATGAAAACGTTGGTATCGCGTGTGCGTCCGTTGTGACGATTGCTGCACCACACGAACTTCTTCCCGTCTGGGCTAAACATTGGGAAAGAATCAAATTGATCATCAAAAGTTAGCTGCTCCATTCCTGTTCCGTCAATATTGATCATATAAAGATTGAATGGGAATCCTCTTTCACTTTTATAGTTTGAACAAAAAATGATCTTATCCCCCTTTGGTGTGAATGTCGGTGCCCAATTAGCTTTGCCAAGATTTGTAATTTGACGAGCATCGCTGCCATCTGCATTGGCAACCCAAATTTCCATATTTGAGGGTTCTACCATGTCTTTATCAAGAAGCTCCTTGTACGCAATTTTCTCTTGTTCTGTTTTCGGACGACTCGCTCTCCAAACGATTTTCGAACCATCAGCACTAAAGCATGCGCCACCGTCGTATCCCAATTGATTGGTGATCTGTTTTACATTCTTGCCATCAATATCCATAATATAAAGCTCCAAATCTCCCGTGCGAAGTGAAGTAAAGATGATCTTATCACCTTTGGGGCTAATGGTAGCCTCTGCATCGTAGCGGGCTTCCGTTGTCAATTGCTTTGTGATATTACCTTTTAAATCAGCTACGAAAATGTCATATGAAGGATATAATTGCCATACATAGCGACGTCCCATATCAGGCACCGGCGGACATGAATCTCCACCCAAGTGAGTTGATGCATAAAGAATCGATTTGTTGTCGGGCATAAACCAACTGCATGTTGTCCGGCCCTTACCAGTCGAAACCATTTTTAATTTTGAACTATCTGCTTTCGCATTTACATCCAAAAGAAAGATTTGATCACAACCCAATCCCCAACCGGGATTATCGCTTTGAAAAATCAATTTTTTTCCATCAAAACTCCAATATGCTTCAGCATTGTTACCACCGTACGTTAGCTGACGAACGTTTTTAAAATGTCTTTCTTGTGCATAGTGTATGGGTTCTTGCGAGTAGTCTGGAGCAGACGTAGTGCTTGTGCTTTGAGCTGCCGTTGTTCTTGGTGCCTCTGGTGCGGGCTGCGCATAAACTGGCAATGTTCTATAACAAGAAGAAAAGAGGCCTGAAGCCAGAATGAACGTATAAAGTATTGTTTTCATATCGCAAATTGGTGGGCAAAAGTAGCACGGGTCAATGAAAGTAGCCTCATAGAATTGTAAATTGCACCCACATTTACAATTCAAACCATGAACAAGTGCATCGTTTTATTTTCTTCTATATTGACCGTCATGCTCGTCGCACCAGGTTTTCAATGCTCTCAACCAAAGCGGTTGGTCGAAAAGAAAACGGATATAGGTGAATTCAGCATTCAGCGCTCTGTGTATATACTTGCCTCTGATAGTCTGGAAGGACGAGGCACGGGAACTGACGGGGAGCGCAAAGCGGCTGCTTATATCATTTCACAATTTCAAGCAGCGGGTTTGACTCCAAAGGGTGAAAATGGAACTTGGACACAAAAATTCACCTTCACCCCTCACCCACCGATACAAAAACACCAAGTAGGAGATTCTACTGTTTTGGGAATGGCCTTGGTGAAAGAAATTAGTGGTAATAATGTATTGGGATACATTGACAACAAAGCAAACACCACTGTTGTAATCGGTGCGCATTACGATCACCTCGGCTGGGGTGATGAGAACTCATTGTTCGGCGGTGGCCGCGCCATTCATAATGGTGCAGATGATAACGCCAGCGGAGTCTCCGTGATGTTGGCGCTCGCCCATGAATTGAAAAAGAGTAAATTGAAAAACAACAACTACCTTTTCATCGCATTTAGCGGAGAGGAAAAAGGACTTTGGGGAAGTAATTTTTTTGCGAAAAATCCCACTGTATCGAATATGAACTATATGATCAATATGGATATGGTAGGTAGATTGAACGCAGAAAAAGCGCTCTCAATAAGTGGAACAGGAACCGCACCTGATTGGAAAGACGCATTAGAGAAGAGTAATAAATTTGGTTTTAGTCTCGTACTTTCTGAGAGCGGCGTTGGCCCAAGCGATCACACATCTTTTTACAATGTTGGAGTGCCCGCAATTCATTTATTTACCGGACAGCACGCAGACTACCACAAACCCAGTGATGACGCTGATAAAATTAATTTTGAAGGGATCCATGCAGTGAAGTCATATGTGATGAACATTATTGAAGAACTAAACAAGAAAGGTAAATTAACTTTCCAAAAAACGAAGGACGAAAACACCAATACAGCTGCTGATTTCAAAGTGACTTTGGGTGTTATGCCTGATTATTTATTTGGCGGCGAAGGCATGCGCATTGATGGCACTAGAGAAGGGCGACCCGCGGCGGCTGCGGGTTTGAAGCAAGGCGATGTGGTCATCAAAATTGGCGAGTACGCCGTAAAAGATATGACCGGATATATGGAAGCCTTATCAAAATTTGAAAAAGGACAGACCACTGAAATCATATTCATCCGTGATGGAAAAGAGGAAAAGTGTATGGTGACTTGGTAGTCTAGCTCACAAGCGCTGCCATTGCAATACCAACCACAATAGCTAAAAATTTCCACCAATTGAATTTGTGGCCCTCTTCGCTCTCGAAAATAATGGTGGTCGATACGTGAAGTAAAATTCCGATGAGGATTCCGGTGACCTTTGGTGTCAACTCAGCCACCCACGTTTGATCTGTTTGAATCAATAAATAGTGGGAGAATGCGCCCAAAGGAGCCATCAGCGCGAATAATAACAATAAGATTAATGCTCGGCTTAGTTTCACGCCGCTGCTGATGAGTAAGGCAGCGAATACCAGGGACTCTGTTACTTTGTGAAGAGAAATACCCAAGAGAAGTGAACCGCGGTGATCGTGTGAATGAACATGGCCGTGATCGTGGCCTGCATGGTTGTGAAGATGTTCGGGCATCGCACCTCCAAAAGGCATTCCTTCAATGAAGGCATGAACCCATAAGGAAATCATGATCATAAAGAGGAAGCGGGTGCCAGCGTGAGCATGCACATGAGCGTGGCCATGCTCGATACCATGGCTAAAAAAATCTAATACCACTTGAAGCATAAATCCCGCAAGAACATACCATCCCGCATGCTCGATACCACTGCTAAATAGCTCAGGGAACAAATGCAATAAAGACAAACCAAGCAGATAAGCCGCGCTAAATGACAAAAGAAGCTTTAATCCCTTTCCACTGTGCTTTTGTGTCGCGAAATAAATGGCTGAACCAGCGAATGCCGCTAGAAACAAAACCAACATATAAAACCAAGGTGCATCCATCATTGAGCTCTTCCTACGAGAATAAAACGATCCGAGAGATCACTATTATAATCATTCAAAAAATAGTCGCCAAAGGTATGCAGTATTTCGAAAGAATGTGACTTCAACATATTCTCTAGTATTGAAGGCGCTATCAACTGAACTTTCTCTTCAAACTCCATCCTTCTGTTTTCTTGCTCTATGCTAATGCTCTTGATGATTTGACCATTTTCTATTCTCTTGCGAATTTCAAATGCTACCCCATCAATCTCCTTCTCTTCATACGGAATCATTATTCGCTCCACCTTGATGGCATTAAAATAATCCATTACAAATAGACCACCAGGAAGCAAATGCTGATGGACGTTTTTCAACACTTCATGATTGTCCGAAATATTTTCAAAATATCCAAAACTCGTAAAAAGGTTGAATACCGCATCGAAACGCTTACCAAGATCGAACGTGCGCATATCATCCCTCAGAAATTTCAAGCCTTCTTTTTCAAACTGCTTGGCGTATGCTATGCTGTTGTTGGAGAGATCAATACCCACAACCTTATAGCCCTTGTTGAAAAGGTGAATGCTATGTCGGCCGCGGCCGCAAGCCAAATCCAGGATAGACGAGCGCTCTGGCAAATCTAATTTTTCGATGAGTCGATCAATAAAGTCTGCCGCCTCTTGTTCGCTGCGATTGCGGTAAAGCAGTGCATAAAACGGGCTATCAAACCACGTTCTAAACCATTCATTCTTGTCAAAAGGCATATTATTCCTCTGGTTGTGAGGCGCGAAGATATGAATTCAACTATTGTTGCAGCATTTCAACATTTTTTGCACCTTTGCGATAACACTTAAAGGGTTACCCAAAGCACAACATTATGGACAATATAGTACTTCAACCATCACCAAAGACTCCATCAGTAAATTTTGATGCGTCCTCTGGTATCATAGAATTAAAAGGACGATCGATTCCTGAAAATTCATTAGAGTTTTATCGCCCTTTGATTGAATGGGTTGAGAAGTATGCAGCGGTTAGCAAGCCTGAAACAAATGTGCATATCCAACTCGAATATTTCAATACAAGCTCCAGCAAGTGTTTGCTAGATCTTTTCAAGCGTCTTGAAACCATCGGAAACAAAGTTGTAATCAACTGGTACTACGAACAAGACGACGAGGACATGCTCGAAGCCGGTGAAGACTATGAGGCTATTATCAATGTTCCGTTCAAGATGATTGAAGTGGAGGAGATGAAGTAGGTAATAGGATAATAAGATAATAGGATAGTGGGTTAGCGGGTGGTGAGTTTTTCTTTTAAGAGCTTCACTTTGGAATCTATCCAATTGGCCGAGCGTCTTAGACCATCGAAGAAAAGAACACCCCCTAAAATAAATGTCATCATCCAAATCACCAGAAGATTGGCACTGAGGGTGGTTATTTGTTTTCCAAAAAACTCTTTGCTCGGTGCATAAAAATGAGCACCAAATAATCCTTTATCTTGTGGTGTTAGATAAGCCAAATTTTGCTTTTGTACAAGTTCTTTGTTGTATTCCACAATCTTTTTCAAATCATTCTTGTTCGTCACAAAATCATCCAAGCTTTCATTGAAGTGCGCATCTTGTAGTGCTAAGTATGACTCCCTCAATTCTGGTGTTGCAGTTAGAATATTGATTTTTTTCTCTCTCAATGCATTCGCTTCATTGTAAGCGAGGATATAATACTGTTCCAACTCCATCAAATCCGCTTCCATCGATGCCAATCTGGACGGTGTTACGCTATCTGCTGGCACCTTTGATATCTGAGAATTAAAGTTTGGATTATACTTTTTTTCTTTCTCAAACTCATTAAAAAGAAGTTCAATATTATACAGATACTGCTCGCGTCTAGAAGGGTCATTCATCCATTTTTCTGATTCACTTACCTTGGTGATCATTTCTTTTATCCAGTAGTCTTTCTTCCAGCCACAGTATTTTCTCGTTTGATCAAACTCAAAGAATTGCTTATTGAATTCATTATTTCTAAACTGATGCACCGCCATCGCCTCATAAGCCCAGCGAGATGTCATCACATTCCCGATCAATGGCACGCTGCTTTGACTTGATATCGCCGGAAACAATCGGTCAAAACGCACTATAACGCCACTGAAAAGAAGCTGAGGAATGATGAGTATAGGAATTATAATATAAATGACTTTTGCACTATTGAAGGTTGCAGATATGTTCAAACCTAACACATTCGCAAAACAGCTGGTACTGAAAAGAACCAACCAAAATGGAATCAACATTCCCTTTACCTCGAGAATTGCATTACCTATCAAAACAAAAGATAGAGACTGCACGAGGCTTATGAAAAACATAATACCAATCTTCGCAAAGAGATAACTCCCTTTACTCAGGTGAAGATATTTCTCACGTTTTAGAATTTTTTGATCCTTGATGATTTCTTCCGCACTCACGGTGAGTCCTAGGAATAAAGCAACAACTACCGAAATGAATAGGTATTGAGGAAAATTAAGATTCTCTCTCAAGGAGTATACAGAAACCCCACCCTTTAGAGTAGGATAATATTTTATGAATAATGAAAGAACAAATGCCAGAACTGGCGCCTCAAGGAAGTTGATCAACATGTATTGACGATTGGCGATTTTGCTCAATACATCGCGAACCATGAATACTTTGAATTGCTCGAATTTGCCAGGAAGAGAGAATGTGCTGCTAGGCTTATCTTCGATAGGCGCGCTAGCATTGAGGTGATTGCCAATAATTACGTTGAAGAAATTATTCCACTCCTTGGGTGATATTTTTCTATGTTCGGTTTCGTTTCCATATTCATCGACCACTTTCGCTTCGATGATATTAAAAATTTGCTCGGGATTTACGTTACCACAATGCGGACACTCACTCTCCGAGAGATTCACTTGATTGACGAGTCTCTTGAAGTAAATGATACTCTCGACTGGATTTCCGTAGTAAATAGGATAGCCACCATTATCGAGAATAAACAATTTGTCAAACATCTTAAAGATGTCGGAACTGGGCTGGTGAATAACCACAAAAATCAATTTCCCTCTCAATGTCAATTCCTTGAGAAGGTCCATAATATTTTCGCTGTCGCGGCTAGAAAGACCGCTTGTAGGCTCATCGACAAAAAGCACAGAAGGCTCACGAATTAATTCGAGCGCTATATTCAATCGTTTGCGCTGCCCCCCTGAAATGGTCTTCTCGAGCACACTTCCCACTTTCAAGTCTTTGCATTCATAAAGACCAATAGAATTGAGCGTATGCAATACCAAAGCTTGAATTTCACCATCCGTTTTATCTCTAAAACAAAGACGGGCATTGTAGTATAGATTTTGAAATACAGTTAATTCTTCAATCAGTAAATCGTCCTGCGCCACATATCCCAGCACGCCTGAGACTTGCTCGCGATCTCGATGAATATCAATTCCATTGATCGTTACCTTCCCAAAAGTTGGTGTATAGTTAGCATTGAGAACATTTAGAAGTGTGCTTTTTCCCGCACCACTTCCGCCCATAATTCCCACTAAATTCCCACCCTCTTCATTGATATTGAATTGGTGTAAAGCTTGCTTGTTTGAATTTGGAAAATAATAGCTGACATTTTCTGCACGATATACAATTCTTGAACCCTGCTCTAACTTCAAGAATTTATGAAGCACATCGGAATAAAAAATCGGATTGATTTTACTACCTCGCACGTTAGAACCTTGGCTGAATACATAGGTTCTTTTGGTGATGATATTTTGACTATTCAAAAACAGGGAGTCGCTTCCGAAGTAGCGCAAGAAAAATAGATTTTCCTCCTCCAATCTCAAAAAAACTAAATGGCCTTTTAGACCATCAACGCTGAGTATTCGATCCTTGCTATGATCGTGACCAGCGCTCTTTGCTACGAGAAATGCGCTATCTGTAAACTCTTCATCCGAATCCACAGAAATAAGAGTTCGAATGAGCTGATATGTCTCCTTGTCGATATTGAAAGCCTCTGCTACTGTCTCGATAAATTCCCACTCTTGATCACCTCTTTGACTAAAATCATTGATGAATTCAAGTAGGCGAACAAGCACGAAGAATTTTTCTTTTTGAGCAAGCTCCTCGTTGATTTGATCACAAATACGAAGAACCTTTACGCTGGCAAGAGAGGTGCGTTTTTCGGACGACTTTCCTTGGTGGAATTTTTCTGCAAAACTCTCGTACTCTTGAAGGTATTTATTTACCAACTCCTTGTTGAGTTGTTGACGCAAAAATACCGCTACGATTTCGCGGCCGCTGCTTTTGTTGGCACCGGCAATGATAGCGAAAAGCTGCATTAAGGCACGTAGTATTCCTGCACTCATCTTTTGGAGGAGTTAAAATGATGTATTATTTAGAAAAAATTATTTCTTAAATCCTATGATAATCACAGCACAACCACTGGATAGACGCGTTTGATCCAGGTTTGCTTCAACCGAAACGACCATCGTATTTTCGATTACAAAATCCCAATAAGGCGCGTTGCTATATTCATTATTGGTGAAAAGAAGATTTTTATCCTGATCATAGATTCGGAAAACCAAATTGCCATCAGACTCGCCGCTGCAAGCTGCGAATCGATAGGTGTTTCCGCCGAATAGCGTAGTTTTAAACTCGGCCACTTCCTGTCCTGTAAGCAAAGCGCGATAGGCCTGGCCGTCTGATATATACTTCTGTGAAATGTGTTTTTCACAACTTCCTGCTAGACTATCACATTGTGAAAAGCCCACAACAGAAATAATCGATAATATGAGGGTGAAGATTACTTTGTTCATGACGGTAATTATTGTATGATGATAGATCTGATTGCTTCGATTCGATTACTTACTGCTTCCAACTGCTTTTGATCCATGTTTACACTAGATTTACTTGTAATGTAAGTAGTCTTTTCTTTTTCGTCTGTAATTGGCTTCGAGTAAGTATAATTGCTACTTAATTCAGAATAAATACTATTGAGCTCAATCAATTGATCTAAAAGACTGTCTAAGGATGGATCGTTTATTTTCATTATTAAGTTTGTGAGACTTGCACATGCATGCTTTTGCTCAGCAATTCTTCGCTTCACATCCTCATTCGTTTTAGCCGCCTCGGACGCAAAGTGAATTGATTCAACCCAGCCACCGAGAAGCACAAGGCCCGCTAAATCTGTACGCTTGTTATTCTTTAAATAACGATCGGCAGAATGAAAAAACTGGCCGCTCAATCTCAAAACGCTATCGCGATTACTAATATTATTGGAAAGGCGAGAAACCAATTTACCATCAATATGATCCAGAATTTCTAACTCTCCAGCCACTTTACCAACTGCATCAAAATAATCATTGGCAAGTTGCCCTTTGTCGAAATTAGCTATATAGGCTAAATCAGCACCATAGACCCCAAGATTGAGCGCCTTTTTCTGCTCGCTTAAATAAAAGTCAGTTTTCTTCAAATCGTGCAATTTTTCAGGCCTAAACGGAACATTGGACTGTCTCACCAAAATGGCAAGTTGATTGGGCGATGGAATAGAAATTATTTGACCATCAAGTTTTACCGTTCCTGTACTCGACACGTTGTTGCCGTCGGTTGGATTGTTGGTGATGTTGGTAGATGCAGGCTGCTCACAACCAGTAGAAAAAACTACTAGACTGACAACCAAGAACATACTACCGATGAATTTCGGGCGGAGACTCATAGATATAGATCTTTTAATGAACACTTTGGTTTTTGTACGTGATGTATCCTTAAAAAGATACATTCACTACACAAAGTAAAGGTTTTTCAGCCACTCCCCTATTACATTTGCACCTCAGTTTATCAAAGGTACCTTATTCATATGTTTGAAAATTTAACCGAGAAATTTGATAGAGCCTTTAAAGTATTAAAAGGCGAAGGTCAAATCACCGAAATAAACGTAGCGGAAACGCTCAAAGAAGTGCGCAGAGCGCTTTTGGACGCAGACGTTAGCTTCAAGACTGCAAAAGATTTTTCTGAACGCGTTAAAGAAAAAGCTCTGGGGCAGAATGTGTTGACGAGCGTAAGCCCAGGCCAATTGTTAGTAAAAATTACACACGATGAGCTCAAAGAGCTCATGGGTGGAAGCGCTAGCGATATAAATTACCAAGGAAACCCTGGCATCATTCTCATGAGCGGTCTTCAGGGTAGCGGTAAAACAACTTTCTCTGGTAAGCTCGCCAATTATTTAAAGACTAAAAAGGGCAAAAAGCCTCTGCTCGTTGCTTGTGACATATACAGACCTGCGGCGATCGACCAGCTCCATGTGGTGGGTGAATCGGTAGGTGTTGAAGTTTTCAGCGAAAGAGAAAATACCAATGCTGTGGACATTGCCAAAAAGGCTATCGCTCACGCTAAGGAAAAGGGATTCAATGTAGTGATCGTCGATACCGCCGGACGCCTAGCCATTGACGAAGAGATGATGACTGAGATTGAAAATGTGAAGAAGGCCATTGCTCCATCTGAAACACTCTTTGTGGTGGATGCGATGACAGGTCAAGACGCCGTAAACACTGCTCGCACCTTCAACGAACGTCTCAACTTCGACGGTGTGGTGCTCACCAAACTCGATGGTGATACTCGCGGTGGAGCAGCTCTTTCGATCAAAAGTGAAGTAAGCAAACCCATCAAATTTGTAGGTACGGGTGAAAAAATGGATGCGCTCGACGTATTCTATCCCGAACGTATGGCCAGCCGTATCCTTGGCATGGGTGACGTGGTGTCTCTTGTAGAAAAAGCACAAGAACAATACGACGAAGAACAAGCGAAGAAGCTGGAGAAAAAAATCAAGAAAAACCAGTTCGACTTTAATGACTTCCTCGATCAAATCCAACAAATAAAGAAAATGGGGTCTGTAAAAGATCTCATGGGAATGATTCCGGGAATGGGAAAAGTTTTGAAAGACGTAGAAGTTAGTGATGATGCTTTCAAACATATCGAAGCAATCATCCGATCGATGACTCCAAAAGAAAGAACAAATCCAGGCGTCCTAGATATGAGTCGCAAAAAGCGCATAGCCGCAGGAAGCGGGCGCAGCTTGGATGAGGTAAATAAATTGCTCAAGCAGTTTGACCAAACAAAAGAAATGATGAAAATGCTCACCAACAAAAGCCAAATGATGAGCATGATGAAAAATATGCGCGGAGTGCGCCCGAGATAAATATACATGGAAGCCATTTACACCACCGACTTTAATTTTCCCAATCAAAAATCTGTCTATCACGGCAAGGTGCGCGACGTCTATGCCATTGGTGAAGACACTTTAGTAATGATTGCCACTGATCGTATTTCGGCGTTCGACGTGGTTTTGCCGCGAGCCATTCCTTTTAAAGGTCAGGTGCTAAACCAAATCGCATCGTATATGCTCGACGCTACAAAACATGTAGTACCGAACTGGAAAACAGCAAGTCCTGATCCGAATGTTACGATAGGCAAACGCTGCGAGCCATTCAAAGTGGAAATGGTAATCCGAGGATATCTCACTGGTCATGCTTGGAGAACATATAAAAGCGGGTTGCGCGTTCTGTGCGGTGTGTCCTTGCCAGAGGGCTTGAAAGAACACGATAAGCTTCCTGCTCCAATCATCACCCCTACCACCAAGGCCTCCGAAGGGCATGATGAGGACATCAGCAAAGAAGACATCATCGCACAGGGAATAGTCAGCGCAGCGGATTACGCTGTGTTAGAAGATTACACACACAAGCTCTACGCGGAAGGTACTAAAATCGCTGCGAAAAGAGGACTGATACTCGTAGATACAAAATATGAATTTGGTAAAATCAATGGTGAATTCGTCTTAATGGACGAAATCCACACTCCTGATTCATCAAGATATTTTTATGCTGAAGGCTATGAAGAGCGCCAAGCACGCGGCGAACAGCAACGTCAGTTGAGTAAAGAATTCGTTCGTGAGTGGCTCATCGCCAATAATTTCATGGGCAAAGAAGGACAACAAATTCCTGTGATGACCGACGAATTTGTGCAATCAGTTACCGACCGTTACATTGAACTCTACGAAACCGTAACCGGCCTCCCCTTCCAAAAACAAGATTACAGCGACGCGATGACGAGAATCGAACGCGCGGTTGCGGGGTAAAAGATTGAGAGATTGGAAGATTGGAATTTGGAGATTGGAATCTGGGAGATTGGAAGATTGGAAGATTGGAAGAATGAGAGATTGTGTTCTCTCATGAAATAGGTTGACAGCTTATTTGTTGAAAAGTCTCTAAATTTAACGCGTTATGACAACAGAAGAACGTCGTCGGAGACAATTTACAGAGGACTTTAAGAAGTCTCAAGTTCAACTCATTGAAGCTGG
>JBKCOM010000125.1:0-29600 GCA_046309775.1 Flavobacteriales bacterium | reverse complement strand
ACTTCAGCTTCGTCAACACCAAGCTTATCTACGATGATAGCGGTGACTTTCTTTGCGATTTCAGACATTGTAAAAATTTTTAATGGTTAAATGCGGGGTCAAAAGTAAATGTTTTCGTTTACCTCCAAACAAATTTTTCATTCACAACTGAATTCTGAATTCTGAATTCTGAATAAAATATTGAAATACAGTGTAGTAGTGTTTGAGGTAATGGTTTTGTGCGGCTTTCTTTAACACTCTGTTTTGGTGAAAAAAGCACTATCAACCTACCTTTCCCACCGATTATATGTATCAAAATCAATCCAGATATCGCGCGATTGCCCAACTGCCAGGCATGGGAAATTCTGCTTTAGAGCGTTTCAGTGAAGCGCGGGTAGCTGTTGTTGGCTGCGGTGGATTGGGCGTTCCGCTCTTGATGTCATTGGCAAGTTCCGGAGTTGGCCATCTTAGGCTAATTGATTTTGATGTGATAGAGGCCTCCAATCTTTCACGTCAGTGGCTATATGATGAAAGAGAAGTAGGCCAGAAAAAGGCTTCCTGTGCAGCAGATCGCATTCGATCCTTGAATAGCTCCATCCAAGTGGAGATTTGTGATGAGAGGTTAATGAGTGCTAACGCCCATAGATTGCTATCAGATATGGATGTCGTAGTAGACGCCACTGACAATTTTGCTACTCGTTATTGTATTTGCGATGCATCATTTTTTTTGAAAATCCCCATGATCATGGGCGCATTGCATCAATGGGAGGGGCAGGTAGCAACGCTCAACTTTAGTGAAGTTGGCACGAATCCCAGCGCCAATTATCGCGATGTTTTTCCCACTCCACCTGCGCAGGATTTAGCTCCTGCCTGTTCCGATGCTGGGACGATGGCTTCTATTTGTGGTGTTGTTTCAAACATCATGGCTCAAGAGGTGCTCTTGACTTTGCTTTATAAGCCAACGTTAGCAGGCGCATTATTAATTTATAATTCAAAAAATTATGAAACGATTCGTTTCGAAATCAATAAAAAGCCATTAAATCCGCTATATACAGGAGAAATAACACTTGAAAGTTTGATGGATTATGACGAGTTTTGCCATCGTACCAATCTATCTCTAACGATGTTAAAAGAATGTTCTCCAAAAGAGCTAAAGGAATGGCTTGACTCTTCTAAAGAAGTGTTACTCGTGGATGTTCGCGAACAGGACGAGTCTGAAATAGTATCCATCGGCGGAACCTTAATTCCACTTTCTCAACTGACCATTCGGTTTCAGGAAATACCTAAAGATAAGGAAGTTGTGGTGTATTGTCGCAGTGGTGTTCGAAGCGCAAATGCTATTCGGTATTTAGAAGAGCAATATGGTTACACAAATTTGATAAATTTGAAGGGTGGAATTTTGGGTTGGATAAGCGATGTGGATTCCTCCTTAACCAGATATTAGCATGCATTCACTAGCCGTTGTAATACCTTGTTATAACGTAGAAAAATATTTACGCACCGCTGTTGAAAGCGTTTTAAGTCAGACTTATCCTGTGGATGAAATTATTCTGGTGGATAATAATTCGAGCGATGGCACTTACGCGCTCATGGAAAGTCTGGCTCAACTTTCTCCAAAAGTTAGGTTAATGGTGCAGCATCAGAAAGGCGCACCAGCAGCGAGAAACATGGGTTGGAAAGCATCCAATTCTGAGTTTATTCATTTTCTTGATGCCGATGATTATCTCTTGCCAGAGAGCCTAATGAAAAAGATGAAAGTGCTTATTGATGAAGGTCCAGAGTTTTTGGTAAATGGGCACATTCGACTAAGTGAAAAAGGCGAGCGTTATGACTTTGTAGCGGAAAAAGACTTATTTAAAGGCTTGTTTAATGGGAGATTAGGCGGGTCTTCCAGCAACATTATTCATAGATCTCTATTAGAGAAAGTTGGGGGTTGGAATGAAGTCTTATCCAGCAGTCAAGAGATGACATTATTTTTTGAAATTTTAAAACTCAAACCAAAAACAACAGTTGTTGAAGAGTCTTTAAGTGTTATTCTAGAAAGAGAGGGGCAGATATCTAAAAGCGATCCAGTGCCTCGTTGGAAGCTACTCATCGCTCTGCGCAGTGAAATACTATCTTGGTTACAATCGAATGAATCCAATTATTTTGAATCCAATCGAGAGTATTACTTGCAGTCGTTCTTTGATTGGCTCCATGTAGCATACGCTTATATCCCGGAAATTGCTTTAGCGGAGTATGATAAATGGATAAAAGGAAATGGCTTCAACCCGCGGCCGTCGAAAGCAGTTAGTGCCAATTTTTTGAGAATGTATAAAGCCATAGGATTCAGGAATGCTGAATCCTTAAGATTGAAATTACGTCGAAGCTAGATTGAATTAATCAATATTTACAGGGCTTTTTATTAAATTTGAAGCCATTTCAGCGTATTACCTTAACAAAACTTAATGAGTAACAAAGTATATGTAATTGGCGAGATAGGCCAAAACCATAATGGATCGGTTGATTTAGCAAAGCTTCTTATTGATATTGCCTCTAGGCCTGTGGTGGACCAAATGTTTGGTCATGAGTTAAAGAGAATGGATGCCGTTAAGCTGACCAAGAGAGATTTGAATGAGGAGCTTTCGTATTCCCAGATGAACAAGCCTTATAATAGCATTCACTCGTTTGGAAAAACATACGGTGAACACCGATCATTTCTCGAGCTAAGTGATGAGGAGCATTTTGAATGTTACAAATACGCCAAGGAAAAGGGGTTGGATTTTGTGGAAACTCTCTGTGCTATTGGTTGCTTGTCTATGTTTAAATACTTCGTGCCCGATAAATTGAAAGTTGCATCAAGAGATTTAACCAATCTGCCGCTATTAAATGCTTTGGCAGAAACAAAGGTTCCAATCATCATTTCTACTGGTATGGCGGGAAAGAAAGAGTTGGATGATGCATTGGATGTAATATCCAAGCATCACAATGATATTTCAATCCTGCATTGTGTTTCGGAATATCCTACACAATATCAAAATGTAAACTTGAATACAATCAAGTTTCTTCAAAAGAACTATCCACAATACAAGATTGGTTACAGCGATCACACGATCGGAATTTCCACACCGGTTGCAGCCGTTGCGATGGGAGCAGAGATTATCGAAAAGCATATCACCATTGATAGAAAAATGAAAGGTACTGATCAGGCGGGATCTCTTGCAATAGACGGTATATTTAGGATGATGCGGGATATAAGAAACTTAGAGCTTTCTTTTGGTGTTGAGGATATATTCATTGATGATGCAGTGAAGGCAGCGAGAACAAAATTGGAACGCTCCATAGCCGCTTCTATTGATTTGCCCGTTGGTACCGTTATAACCAATGAGCATCTTTGTATGCTCTCTCCAGGAGATGGATTCAAATGGGCAGATAAAGAAACAGTAATCGGAAAGAAAATAGTGCAAGCTGTTTCCAAAGGTGAGATTATCTACAAAGAAATGATTCAATGATCGAACTTCCTAAGCTCATCCTAACAGATATTGACGGTGTCTGGACAGATGGTGGTATGTATTATGACAACGCAGATAATGAATTGAAAAAATTTCATACGTATGATAGCGCTGGAGTTTTGTTTGCAAGAATTTTAAATATCGAGGTTGGCATAATCACCGGTGAATCCACCGAAATTGTAGCTCGTAGAGCCAAAAAGCTTAATATCTCGCTATTACATCAGGGGGTTTCCAATAAGTTGGAAATCGTAGAAACTTTGATTCGTGAAAGAAGTATTTCTTGGAATGAGGTTGCCTACATTGGTGATGATATCAACGACGCTCAAGTATTGAAACGAGCAGGCATTTCTGGCGCGCCAGCGAATGCCCCGGACTACATCAAAAGCAATGCAAAAATGAAGTTGATAAAAAAGGGAGGTGAAGGAGTCTTCAGAGAATTCGTGGAAAGAATCATACAAGAGGCAGGCAGATGGGGCGAGATAGAGGCATCTATCTTTGCCGATATCAAATAGGCAATATGAAAACAGCACTTAGTTTTATTCTCAAAGGATCACATTATCCTTCGGATTCGGATGAGGCGCTGATATGGCGTTGCTTGCTGAATAATAAGTCATTTCAACTTTCTGAGAATGCAAACCAAGACCGATGGATAGGTTTTAGAGTGCTCTATCATACCCTGAAGCGCTATTTTGGATCAAATAAAAGTTTTATTCGTCGAGAAAAAGGGAGTTCGCTTTTATTGACCAACGTTCACGGAAATCAAGAACGAACTCTGGACTATGTTGAAAGATTTACAGGTGAATCAATGTCCTTTGTCGTAATGAGAGCCAACATGACAGGACAAAAAAGGCCTTACTCTGTTGTTGACTTTTTAAAGTTTTTGTTCTTGAGTCTTCGCATTTGTTTTCGCTGTTTATTTTTTCCAAATGCAAGAGCGAACTGGGCTCTAATAATCAAAGAGATTTTTGAAATTGATACGGTCCTGTGGTTAGTAAGCAATAATGGGATTTCAAAAGTTTTTGATTTTCTACCTTATGAAAAAGATGCCAATTTGATGAGTTATCTTTTACGTAAGGAAAACGTCGAAGTCTGCTTTATACCGTCCCTAAATCCTTTGAAGGATCACAATAGAATAATGATTGCCGATAAATTGGTGCTTGTTACTCCATATCAAATGGAGGAGTATAAGCGTCTTTTTTTCAATACTATTCGTTGTGGTTCGATCCTAAAGTGGCCTCCCGAAGGGGCGTACTCAATTGTAGATCGCTATCAGAAAATGCAAGAGATTACTCCCAAATTTCATTTGGGTTTTTATTCACATGGCAGCTGGGTCAGACATAAAGAGGGACATATCGGTTCAGACCATTTTATGCAGCAGGAAGAGTGGGTGCTTAGCCAATTGTCAAAATTTTTGATGCAAAGAAGCGATCTGAAAATTTTGATTTTGCTGCATCCTCGAGAGAAGAAGTTGGAGCCAAAAGAGATCATGATTTACTACGAAAAATTTTTAGGTAGTCGCTTTGAACTATCACCACTTGAAATGAAGTCTGCAGAGAGTTTTGAATTAGTCAATGTTGGCGTGGCCGCGTACTCTAGCATTGTTTACGAACGTTTGTTTTGCGGATTCAAGATGCTGTTTGGTGGGCAGCCACTCGACGATTTTCCAATTCTTGGATCTACGCTATCAGAGATTTTTTATAAAAACTACGACGAGATGGTAGAAAAAATTATTAAAGCACTAGACCAGTCTAATGAGCAGTTTATAGAGGAGTATCATTTGGAAGGCTACCATTATAAAAGTTTCAATCTTGCACGTGGGGAAATGAAAACAACAGTCTAATGCAAAAAGAAAATGATTTGAAAATACTGTTTGTTTGTGATGGAATTATTCCTTTCGTAGTAGGAGGGATGCAAAAGCACTCAGCAGGGCTTGTGAAGGCACTTTTAGATTGCGGCGCTAGTATTACATTGGTGCACTGCGTTTATGAAGGCGCACAAATGCCCCAGAAAGCAGAAGTTCTAAAGGCTTTGTCAATTTTGGATTCAGAAAAAATTGAGATTATCACAAAGAGATTTCCTCAAGGAAGTAATTTGCCAGGCCATTATCTGAAATCGAGTTATTTGTTTTCCCAACTTATTTTCGATGAAATGAAGGGGCGATTGGGTGAGTTTGATTTCATTTACACGAAAGGCTTCACGGGCTGGGAATTTATCGCCAAAAGAAAAACCGTTTCTAATATGCCAAAAGTGGGGGTGAAATTCCACGGATATGAAATGTTTCAAAGCGGCGGATCATTGGCTATGCGTCTAAAAAAATGGATGCTAAGAGGCCCTGTTCGTTGGAATTCAATTAATGCCGACATCGTCTTTTCTTATGGTTCGAAGATCTCTCAAATCATACAAAGTATCGGAGTTTCCAACTCCAAGATCGTGGAGATTCCAACGGCAATCGATGATACCTGGCTCAATCGAAATGCGAAAGAGAAGAGAAGGGATGATGTAATTACTTTTCTATTTGTCGGTCGCTATGAACGACGCAAAGGTGTTGAAGAACTTAGCAGAGCGATTGAAACAAGAGTTGTAAGTAACAAAGTGCGATTTGAATTTATAGGTCCAATTCCGCACAGCAAAAGATTAAAACGGGAGGATGTTTTTTATCATGGAGAGGTCAAGGATTTTGATCAAATAGTAGACATATTTGACAAAGCTGATGTGCTGCTGTGTCCTTCCTACGCTGAGGGAATGCCAAACGTTATTATGGAGGCAATGTCCAGAGGGTTGTATATAGTAGCCACAGATGTTGGAGCAACGAATCTAATGGTCACTGAAGGTTTAAACGGAAGGTTAATTCAACCTCGAAGCATCGAGCAGCTCTCTAAAAATATCGATGATTTGGTGCGAATGAATAAAAGGGATCTGAATGCGGCTGGCGCAAAAGGCGTAGGAATTGTTAAAGAAAAATACACCTGGAAAATTGTTGGAGAGCAAACCTACTCTTGTATAAAGAAAATCTGTCGTAATGCTTAACTTTGTGCCGTTGTGTCTAATTCTACTTTAAAAATATACTTCCCGGGTCTCAATGGGCTGCGTTTCTTTGCTGCCTTCGCAGTCATATTTACTCACGTTGAGTTGATGAAGAAGTTTTTGGGTTTTGGAAGTCATTGGCTCGATTTAAATAATCTCGAGGCTGAAACCCCGCTTCAAGCCGTTTTGAATAAAGAAGTGAGCATTCTTTCACCTTATATAGCGAACGCTGGCCCCTTGGGAGTCACCATGTTTTTTGTGCTTTCAGGTTTCTTAATTACATACCTGCTCTTTGCAGAAAGAAAGGAAACAGGTAAAGTTGATATTAAACAATTCTATATTCGAAGAATTCTTAGAATCTGGCCTCTATATTTTGTTCTAACATTCCTTGGTTTTTTTGTATTCCCAAACATTGAAGTTTTCAGAGTACCGATACAAGAGAGATTCTTCTTGATGTATTTCAATGAAAACTTGATACTCTTTTTACTTTTCCTTCCTAATCTCGCTTTTAGCATCTACCGAACAGCAATACCAAATATTGGTCATTTATGGTCTATTGGAGTAGAAGAGCAATTTTATTTGATTTGGCCATGGGTTATTACCAAGGCCAAAAATTTCCTGCGTACCATTGTTATTTTCATTTTTATAATCGTAGCAATTAAGGCCTTAATCCTTTTATTGAGCGCTTTTATCAACGCGAATTGGCTCGTCGTACTTAAAAAATTCATGGCGATGTCAAAACTAGAATGTATGGCTATCGGAGCTTTGGGGGCATATTATTTATTTCATGAAAATAAAAAAGTGCTGGATTTCATCTATAAGCCATGGGTCTTTGTTTTGTCTATTCTAATCATCTTGTTTGGACTTTTAGTAATCCCAATGAGAATACAAGATGGAGCTCATCTCCTTTATTCCATTTGCTTCTTAATCGTTATTCTCAATGTTTCTTCGAACCCTAGATCATTGGTCAATTTTGAATATCCAATTTTCTCTTTCTTAGGAAAAATATCATATGGGATTTATATGTATCACATGGCCGCAGCTGCACTCGTATTACATTTGGCGAGAGATACTTGGAAGTTCGGAATGGATTTGAAACCTTTGGAATCTCTCATTGTCTACTCATGTGTTCTTCTAATCACTATATTAGTGGCCACCGTGAGCTATTACTTGATTGAACTCCCATTCATTAGAAGAAAGAAAAAAGTAAGTAGTATCCTTAGTGGCGATAATGCAAAATAAGATCAATGTTTCGCTGGTTTGTAGTTATATCTATTTTTCTGAGCATTTTCCTAAACTCCTATATTTTCTTTAGGAGTCCCTTCGAGGCGTACTTCAGCTACCTGGTCTTTTTGATGTTCTTTCCCGTTTTTTTCGTGAAGTTCGGAGTGCCGCGAGCTCCCGTACTGCTTTTCCTTCCATTGCTTATTTCTGGCGTTACCTACGTGTTCGTTGGGCTAAACACCAGTGCTCAGTTCTTCAAAATATTTATAGGATTCTTTTCCTCGGTTTTATTCTATCACTACGTCGTTGAATTGTTTCAGTTTAACTTGAAAACACTCTACAAGTACTATATGGTCGCCGCTGTAATCATCGCTGCGATTGGTTTAATTCAGCTTGTATCTTTCTGGGTCGGGTTCTCTCCTGGTTATAACTTGAAATTATATGGGTTAAATAAATGGGGAATTGTTGCGGGAGGCTTAGGTATCCGTGTGAATTCAGTTTTCAGTGAACCCGCATATTTTGCAGCTAGTATCGGTCCCGCATTTTTTACTGCTATCTATAATTGGACAGTGCCCGAACCTATTTTTATAAGTCGCAAATGGAGCGCCGTTATAATTCTTGCTTATATCGCCACCTTCTCTTCTGTCGGTATTATCGGTATTCTTCTGGTGATTCTTTTCCTTCTTTTAAATTTTGGCTTCTTCAAATATGCTTTGGTATTCATTCCATTATCTATATTAGTTTTCAACTATTCCTATCGTAATGTAGGTGAGTTCCAAGAGCGATACGACGGTACCGTAGAGATCTTTTCTACCGGAAATTATAAAAGCTACGATATCCATGGGAGTAGCTTCGTATTGTACAATAATTTCCATGTAGCCATCGAAAACTTTAAAGAAAACCCTCTTTTCGGAACAGGGCTGGGCTCCCATCCCACGGCATTTGATAAATACTCCTTGACAAATCTAGACGGTGCTGTTGAAATCGACTTCAACAAAATGGATGCAAACTCAATGCTCTTACGTTTGATCTCAGAAACGGGTATTTATGGGGTCTTTATTATGCTTTATTTTGTGGTCAAATGTTGGGTTCCCAGACAGAGAACAGATGATAAATATCTGTGGGTGATGTCTAACTCTCTTCTAATTATCATTCTCCTCACCTTGGTTCGTCAAGGTCACTACTTTTTGAATGGATTTCCATTCTTCTTGTGGCTTTACTATTACGTCGCAAAAGAAAATTGGGCGAAGCAAGAAATAATTAAGGAACGAGAAGAGAAAGCTCGTCTCGAGGCCCTTGCCATCGTGGCAAATCGAAATAGCCCAACGAATATTTGATTTTTCCTGAAGGCCAATGGCACTCCACATTGCGCCGATAAATTATGCCGCGCTTCAACTGCGACTTATCAAACACCCCTGGTATGGTGGTGTGATGAAACTTGTAAGTCTTCTTTATTATCTCCATGCATTCCTTGCTTACACTCATCAGCGTGTTGTTGGGAGATGCAAAATGTTCCACTGAAATGTTCAACTTTTCCTCTAGAACTTTTTTACTTCTCAATATCTCATGTTCAAGTTGCTCTGAATTATACGATTTGTCGAGTGTATGGCTCATGGTGTGTGAACCAATATGATGTCCTAAAGAGAGTAATTCTTGAATATCCTCCCAGCTCATCGGGGTGACGTCTTCTTTGCTATTATCGATCTTTCGATCTGGATTAGGGCGAATGTTCTTTATGTAAAATGTTTCACCATCGTCTGCTTCCACAAACTCAGGTACTATAAAATATAATGCTTGAATGTCTTTGGTGCCGAGAAATCGAGCACTCGCTATGTTATTCTTTAGCCCATCATCAAAAGTCATTATAAAGTATGGACCATTGTTTAAATCAATGTCGCTCGCTTCACTCAGTGCTTTTGGAGAAAGTGGTTTGTAATTTTGAATCAACCATTCTACTAATTCTTCGAATTGTGTGTTTTTAGAAGAAGGAGTACTATGCAAGGCGAGCACAAGTATATCGTCCTTTCGTTGTGTCATCCGACCGAATAAGTATTCGGTTTCTCCAAGCAGTATCTTGTATGTGTCTTTAATAATTCTCATAAACTTACCAGGTGTCTATATCTCCCCGTTGAATATCCCACACTTTCCAATCAATTATACTCGTAGCAATTTTACCTTTTGCAATGAAGTAGATTTTTTTTTCGTGTTTTTTAAATCCATTTTCATCAAGGATTCGCATCCAAGATGAATGATGTTCATTGCAAGCAAAAGAGAATATACTTGGCCGAAGTGCACGAGTTATTTTTTGCAATGCTTTTTTGAATAACTTTACATTCAAGTATTCATCATTACTTGAAAACAATACCTTTCCAACAACTAATTCACGGATAATTTTTTTTCTAATCTGAATTTTGAACTCTAAGAATATGCTTTGATCATTTTCTGTTATCTGAAGCCTTCCAATTGAGTCTTTTTGATAACCAAATCGATAATTATCAAACGCAACAGATTGTGCTACTCGATAGCAAGGATCATTGCTATTGAAGTCTTCTTGTTTGTCACGACGAAAAATCTCGGGTATTGAAGTTGAACCAATTCGAAACAAAGAAAGAATGGGATTGCCCATTTTGACGTACCACTGGAGATTAAAGGGGTTGATCCAATTATTTCTGATAAATGAATTATAACTCATTTCAACAGGGAAACCAATCAATAGCTCTGCGTTGAATCCACTGTCAGGCTGATGAATGAAATCCAACATTTTTGAAAATAGTCCTTTGCCCCGAAAGTCTGGATGGACTAGCGAATTGCCACTTTGCCAAGCATCTACCGTTTTACCATGATGGGTAAGAGGCCAATAAAAAAAGGATTGAAATCCCCCGACCTTTTCACCTTCCACCGCTGCAATGCGGATACAGCGCTCTCTTTGAAATTCCGATTCGTAAAAGTGCGTGAACAACTGTTCAAAGGCAGATTCCTCGACGCCATATTCTTCCACAAACATTTTGATTACTTGTGGTTTCATCCAATCTTGATACGCTAAAATCTCCATATTTGCAGAATGTAAGGCCGGTTAAGGTATGAAAAGGTTGCTAGTACTATACAGAGAGCTTGCGGGCTATTTCGTCAATTCGATGAATCACCTCGCTGACGAATGCAATTTCGAAATTGATATCGTTGCTTATCCTGTAAAGAGTGATGCTCCTTTCCGTTTCGAATTTAGTAAAAATATTCACCTGCACTCCAGAACGAACCTTTCTGCAGCTGATTTGATGTTGCTTTCAAAAAGTAAGTCATATGATTTGATTTTTTGCGGAGGTTGGTCAGACAAAGATTATTTAAGTGTCGTAAAGGCCAATGGCAATGTTGCTTCTCTTATTGGTTTTGATAAGCAATGGCTCGGTACATGGCGGGATGTTTTGGGTGTAATTTACTTACGACTAAAAGTGCGAAGTCTTTTTGATTTTGCATTTGTTCCTGGGAGAGAACAAGCCCAGTTTGCGAAGTATATGGGGTTTAAAGAAAATCGAATATTTACAGGCGCCTACACGTGTGAATCCCATCGTTTCGCCAAGATATATCAAAAAAGAAAGAATAAAGGCTTATCCCACAACCTCATATACGCTGGGCGATATGCTCCGGAAAAACAAGTAACATTGCTCTGGGATGTTTTTAATGAATTGAGTGAAGAGTTTCCAAATTGGAAACTACATTGTATCGGCACAGGCAGCCTATCTAATCAGGCGCCACAACATTCGCAGATTTTTCATCATGGCTTTTTGCAAGGCGTGGAACTCGATAATATCATGATCGATGGTGATGTTTTCATCCTTCCAAGTAGCTATGAGCCTTGGGGTGTTGTTGTAAATGAGTTCGCCCTAGCCGGTTATCCCCTTATTCTCTCAAATAGAGTAGGAGCCCGCACCGCCTTATTAACTCCTCAGAGTGGATGGGAGTTCGACTATCGCAGCAAGGAAGACATGAAAGAGAAGATGCGTATGGCAATGCAAACAAGCGAGCACGAGCTTCGAAGAATGGGTGAACACGCCCATCAAATGTCATGTATGCTTGATGAAAAACAATATGCTGCTTCACTGCTTAAAATGATAGAGAGTGCTTAAATTAGCACACTCCTTAATTATGACCTATGTGCGGCATCACCGGCTTTATTAGTAGTTTCACAAAAGAACAAGCACAAGGCATTATTCAAAAAATGACAGATGCCATTGCTCATCGTGGACCGGACGCGGAAGGTTATTTTCATCACGATCGAGTCACATTAGGTCATCGTAGACTGAGTATCATCGATACAAGTGTTGCGGGCAATCAGCCTTTTGTGGATAAGGAGCGTAATATTGCACTCGTTTTCAACGGTGAGATTTATAATTATAAAGAGCTTAAAAGAGAACTTCAACAGGAGTTTCATTTTCACACTTCCACCGATACAGAGGTCATTGTAGCGGCCTATTCAAAATGGGGAATAGCGTGCATTCATCGATTTATCGGGATGTTCGCATTCGCACTCTACGATATCAATGCAAACAGACTTTTTATTGTTAGAGACCGATTAGGTATAAAACCGCTATATTATTATAAAAAAGACGATTCAATTTTCTTCTCATCGGAATTACGTTCTATACTGGCTAGCGGTGTTGTGCCACGAAAAATGAATCAAACTGCGATAGTTGATTATTTGAGGTATCAGACAGTGCATGCGCCAGCTACTATAATAGCTGATGTTTTGATGCTCATGCCAGGACATTATTTGGAATGGGACGGGATTCAATTTCAGTCGCGCCAATATTGGAATGCAAGTAATTTTATAGAGAATTCATCAGAACAAAGCAGAGATGAAGTAAAGTCAAATGTCTATTCGACCTTGCAGAGTGCGGTAGAACTGAGAATGCGTGCGGATGTCCCGTTCGGAGCTTTTCTTAGCGGAGGCATCGATTCCAGTATCATCGTTGGCTTGATGGCTCAGGCTTCTTCGCATCAGGTTCAAACATTTTCAATAACATTTAAAGAACAGGAATTTGACGAAAGTCCTTATTCACGCTTGATTTCAAAGCGCTTCAATACGAAGCATTGCGAGATTCAACTTTCTGCTAATGATTTTTTAAAGACGATTCCAGATGCAGTAGCGGCTATGGATCATCCTAGTGGTGACGGGCCAAACACCTATGTGGTGAGTGAGGTGACACGACGAGAGGGAGTGAAAATGGCACTTTCCGGCCTCGGTGGTGATGAGGTATTTGCGGGCTATGACGTGTTTAAAAGAATTTATGCGCTTGAACAAAAGAAGTGGTTAACAAGCACACCTAAAGTACTGCGTACGCTTGCTGCGTCAACTCTTCAGAAGTTCAAACCAGGAGTTGCTTCCGAAAAGATTGCAGCGCTTCTTAAAGACGCTGCTCCAAACTCATCACTCGCATACGCACTCTCTAGACAAGTATGGATGGATCAATCTTTAATCGGACTTCCAAATATTGAATCAAATGGCAATGTTGTAAAACAATTATTCGAGCAACTCCCCGATGACAGCACGCATATTCTGTCGAGAATTAGTCTCGCAGAAATGCAGTCCTATATGCAAAATGTGTTGTTGAGGGATACCGACCAAATGAGCATGAAACATGCCTTAGAGGTCAGAGTTCCTTTTCTCGACCATCGATTAGTAGAATATGTTTTAGGAGTGAATGATGCAATCAAATATCCAACAACTCCAAAGCAACTTTTAGTTGAAAGTGTTGGTGATCTCATTCCTTCGGAAATAGTGGACAGACCGAAGATGGGATTTACATTCCCGTGGAAGTATTGGATGCAGAATGAGCTCAAAGACTTTTGTTGGCAAGGACTAGAGGCACTCAATCAATTTGAAGCCTTCGGAAAATTTGATCTAAAATCAAAATGGACTGCATTTTTATCGGGAGATGTTAATACAACATGGAGCCGTTTGTGGCCACTCGTCGTGCTGGGTCATTGGATGCGTCAAAATGATATTCATGAGTAAAAAGAAGGTCATAGTATTCAGCGATTGGTTTGTTCCCGGATATAAAGCGGGTGGTCCAATAAAGTCACTTAAGAACCTCATTGATGCTGTTGATGCAGATTTCCATGTTTTTACTCGAATCACAGATTATCATTCAGGTGTTTCTTATCCTAATGTGGAGGAGGGGAAAAAGAATATTCTATCGAAAAACTGCTCTGTAACTTATTTTAATGAAAACCGAATGAACGTTCGTTCGGTTTTTGAAATTTTGAAGAATAATAACTTTGATCGCATTTATTTGAATTCTCTTTTTTCAATTAAGTTCACAATCTTTCCACTACTAGTCTGTCGCACCCACGGATTGAACGATAAGGTAATCGTTGCTCCGCGGGGAATGCTCAAGTCAGGGGCACTTACAATCAAGCCATGGAAAAAAGCATTTTTTCTTAGATTTTGTCGCTTTTTGTATCGAGGGGTTACTTGGCATGCCACGAATGAACAAGAGGCAATTGAAATAAAATCCAAATTTCCATCGTCTAAAGTGGTAGTCGCTCCCGTGATACCTTCGGCTGATGAGCCTATGGCTTTGATTAGTCCCAAGATAAAAGGAGTGCTGAGAGTCGTTTGTTTTTCTCGGGTCAGCGCAGAGAAAGGAATCCTTGAGGCAATTCGTTCGGTGAATTCTGTTAGGAGTGACAGAAAAATAAGTTTTGATATCTATGGAGCTATTCCTAAAGGAGAGTACGCTGAGTTGTGCTTCAGGGAAGCTGCCTTGAGCTCAAGAGTAAGATTGATGGGGGAGGTGGAGCCTCCTAAAATTAAGGATATATATGCCAATTATGAGGTTTTCTTTCTACCAACTTGGGGTGAAAACTATGGCCACGCGATTGCTGAGGCTTTGCTGAGCGGAAAGCCGGCAATTATTTCCAATAAAACGCCTTGGAGAAAATTGAAAGAATCCCAAGCAGGAGTGGACATAGAGCCGTCTACGGCTGCATTTGTAGAGGCTTTAGAATTGATGTGTGATTTCGATCAAGGACAGTATGAAATATGGAGCAACGCGGCCAAAGAGTATGCTCTCAAAGTGCTGAGGAACCCTGAAGTGATGAAGGCTAATACACTATTATTCGAATAAAATGGAATATTTTATTCTTCCGAAACATTTTCACATTGTATTAATATTGTTGTCTAGTTTCTATCGTAATTTAGACACGAATTCGATTTTATGAATATCGCAATACTTTCCAGAGATACCAAGCTTTATAGCACGAAGCGTTTGGTAGAAGCAGGTGAAGCCAGAGGGCACAATGTACGTGTTCTCGATCACTTGAAATGCAACCTCGTCATTGAGAAAAAGAATCCCAAGATTATTTATAATGGTGAGGAGATTCTGGATGTTCAAGCGGTCATTCCGCGTATTGGTGCTTCTGTTACCTTTTACGGAACTGCTGTTGTGCGTCAATTTGAAATGATGGGCGTGTTTACAGCGGTCGAATCTCAAGCCCTCGTGCGTAGTCGCGATAAACTACGCAGCCTTCAGATCCTATCTCGTGCGGGTCTAGGTTTGCCCAAAACAGTTTTCACAAACTACTCTCGAGACGTGGAGCGCATCTTGAAAGAGGCTGGTGGTGCCCCTGTTGTGATTAAGTTGTTGGAAGGCACGCAGGGTCTGGGTGTTGTATTGGCCGAGAATAAAAAAGCAGCTGTTTCTGTCGTTGAAGCCTTCAATGGTCTTAAGGCTCGTGTTATTGTTCAAGAATTTATTAAAGAAGCAAAGGGAGCGGATATTCGTGCCTTCGTTGTAGACGGCCATGTGGTAGGCGCGATGAAGCGTCAAGCGAAAGAAGGGGAGTTCAGATCAAATCTTCACCGAGGCGGCACCGCCGAGGTTATCGAGCTCTCACGCGAAGAAGAATTGGCGGCTATTAAAGCAGCAAATGCATTGAAGCTAGGTATAGCTGGTGTTGATATTTTGCAAAGTGATAGAGGGCCCTTGATTATCGAAGTGAACTCTTCACCAGGCCTTGAGGGAATAGAAGCCGCCACAGGAAAAGATATCGCGGGTCAAATCATCAAATACGTAGAGAAACACGTCTAGTGCTTGCTCAAAACGAAGATTTGATTCACGTCTACGAGGAATTTTTTTAGCAATGTCTTACGTCCAATAAGAACTTGATACTTCATTCCAGAGCGATCGGTGAGGGTAACTTCGCTGCGAATATCACGGCCACCGATGCGGAGTTTAGTCTTGATACAATATCTGGTTTCACTTTGTCCAAATGAACTTTTGACTTCTTTAATGGAGAATTTTTTAAAGTGAAACACTTTGGGGCCACGACCATCCAAATCGAAAACGGTTTCAAGGATTTCTGATCCATCGGCCTTTTGAACAACCTTACACGATTCGCAGTGTAGGGCTGTTCGAAAGGCTCCTGTATCAATTTTGGAAATCACATCACGCACATCAAGATCAGGAAGGTCGATACGCTCGCGCCTTCCAATAATTTGTAATGGGATGTGTGCTTTGCTCATTATCCGTTGGACAAAATTCTCTTCACTATTTCGGAAATCATTTTTCCATCTGCTTTTCCGGCGAGAGCTTTAGTGGTTGCACCCATTGCTTTGCCCATATCACCAGGTCCAGCGGCACCGATTTGTGCTAAGACTTCTTTTACTGCAGCTTCCAGTTTTTCACCTGTGAGTTGTTCAGGCAAATAGGTTGCAATAACATCCGCTTGCTTTTGCTCTTCTTCTGCCAAATCAGGACGGTTTTGAGTCTTGTATATCTCAATGCTTTCCATACGTTGTTTGTAGAGCTTGTTGAGAATAGCCATTCCCTTTGCATCATCGATGTTGCCATCTCCTCCCTCTTTCGTCATTTCAAGCAAAAGCTTGCTTTTGATGTCGCGAAGGGCCATGAGTTTGTCTTTTTCTCCGCCTTTCATCGCGGCTTTGATGTCCTCATTAATTCTATCTGCTAAGTTCATGATATATATTTTTTGTAAAAATAGTAAATACTCTCAATGCCGTGAAAGTCATTGATTTTGAGGTGAAAAATGAAAGACTTTTTTATATTTGTAACCGAACGTTCATTCTATTATCATGAAAAAGACCATTTCTAGAAGAGAAAAAGTGCTACGAACCGCTCTGCAACTCGTTGCCAATGGCGGTTTTCAAGGGGCTCCAATTGCAGAACTTGCAGCGAAGTCTAAAGTTGCTGTAGGGACTATTTATCATCATTTTTCTAATAAAGATGAAATGGTTGCTGCCATGTATCTAATGTGTAAAGAAAACCTGGCTGAGGCTCTTGCTGGGGCACTAGATGACAAGGCTTCTGGAAATAAGAAGTTTGAAAAAGTATGGTCGGCATTCATGGACTTCGCGTCAAAGAGTGCCGTAGAGTTTTCATTTCTTGATCAATACAAATCTTCACCATTGATTACCGCTGCTGTGAGCAAGAGCGCAGATAAGTTTGATGCTGCGCTAGTAAAGTACTTTGCAGATGGTGCAAAATCAAAGGAATTCGCGAAGGCAGATGCATCGCAGTTGGTAGAATTCTTTTATGCGAATGCTTTCAATGCAGCACGCATACTGTCTCGTGGCAAAAAGAAATCAAGTGCGAAGGATGTTGAAATCTACCGCGATTTGACGTGGTCTGGATTGAAGAAATAATCCTTTTCCTAATAAAAAATAAAGGCCTTCTCAACGAGAAGGCCTTTTTATTTTTATGACCGAATGAACGTTCATTCGGTATTACATCATTCCACCCATTCCGCCGCCTGGCATAGCAGGCATAGCAGGTCCTTCTTCTTTGATATCTGAAATCACACACTCTGTGGTGAGCAACATACCAGCGATGGAGGCTGCGTTTTCTAATGCCACACGACTTACTTTCGTTGGGTCGATTACACCAGCTGCGTATAGATTTTCGAAGCGCTCAAAACGTGCGTTGTAACCGAAGTCATCTTTTCCTTCGCGCACTTTTTGTACGATTACAGCACCTTCACCTCCAGCGTTTGCAACGATTTGACGAAGTGGTTCTTCAATCGCACGACGGATAATTTGAATACCAGTGTTCTCGTCTTCATTCGCACCAGCGAGCTTCTCTAGAGCAGCAGCGGCACGGATATAAGCTACACCACCACCAGGAACGATGCCTTCTTCTACGGCAGCGCGAGTAGCATGCAACGCATCATCTACGCGGTCTTTCTTCTCTTTCATTTCTACTTCAGTAGCAGCGCCAACGTAAAGTACTGCAACGCCACCCGCTAGTTTAGCAAGGCGCTCTTGAAGTTTTTCTCTATCGTAATCAGAAGTAGTGGTTTCAATTTGGGACTTGATTTCACTAATTCGTCCTTGAATCGCTTCTTTTTTACCAGCCCCATTTACAATAATAGTATTGTCTTTATCAACAGTGATTTTTTCTGCACGGCCGAGGTCTTCAAGGGTTACATTTTCAAGCTTAGTTCCAGTTTCTTCGCTGATTACATTTCCTCCTGTGAGGATAGCGATATCTTGAAGCATTGCCTTTCTGCGATCTCCAAATCCAGGAGCTTTAACAGCAGCAACTTTGAGAGCACCACGAATCTTGTTTACAACAAGAGCTGCAAGTGCGTCTCCATCAACGTCTTCCGCAATAATTAGAAGTGGTCTGCCTGCTTGAGCAATTTTTTCAAGTACGGGCAACAATTCTTTCATTGCGCTTATCTTTTTGTCATGAATCAAAATCAGGGCACTTTCAAGCTCTGCTTCTTGATTTTCTGCATTGGTCATGAAGTATGGGCTGAGGTAACCGCGATCGAATTGCATACCTTCTACTGTCTTCACTTCTGTCTCTGTACCTTTTGCTTCCTCGACAGTGATAACACCTTCGGTTCCCACCTTTTCCATTGCAAGTGCGATGAGGCTTCCGATGGCATCATCGTTGTTTGCTGAGATGCTCGCCACTTGTTTGATTTTGTCGTTGTCGCTCCCGACAGTCTTAGAAATCTTCGCCAATTCAGCTACCACAGAAGCCACAGCTTTGTCGATTCCTCTTTTGAGATCCATTGGGTTCGCTCCACTGGCTACGTTTTTCAAACCAGCAGAAACAATTGCTTGTGCGAGTACAGTAGCAGTTGTTGTTCCATCACCAGCGAGATCCGCAGTTTTAGAAGCAACTTCTTTCACCATTTGAGCGCCCATGTTTTCGATGGCGTCTTTGAGTTCTATTTCTTTTGCTACCGAAACGCCATCTTTAGTGACCTGAGGAGCACCAAATTTTTTGTCGATAACTACATTTCTTCCTTTTGGACCTAAGGTCACTTTTACAGCGTTTGCCAAAGCGTCAACACCGGCCTTTAACTTTTCGCGTGCTACGGTGTCAAAGGTTATTTCTTTTGCCATAATCGATTATTGATTTTTATGTTACGATTTACTTGATTAAACAATTGCGAAAATGTCTGATTCGCGCATGATGAGGTATTCCTTACCTTCAACAGTGATTTCAGTACCTGCGTACTTTCCGTACAATACAGTGTCTCCCACTTTCACGGTCATTGGCTCATCTTTTTTGCCATTTCCAACAGCTACTACGGTTCCGCGCTGTGGTTTTTCTTTCGCGGTGTCCGGAATGATGATTCCACTTGCAGTGGTAGACTCTGCCGGAGCTGCTTCTACGATAACACGGTCTGCTAGAGGTTTGATTGAAACTGACATACTTAATATAATTAATGGTTAAACTATTTTTTTTGGTTGTGCCCGCGAACGTCACTTTTTGTGCCAACGCAGAAATACTCCTTTACTCTGCAAAAAATGGCAGTGATGGGCAAAAAAAATGTCAGTGCGATTGACACACTGACATTCAATATTGGTGAAAAAAGTTATGTCTTATTGTGCAGGCTGTTCTTGGCCATCACCGGCGGCAGCGCCATCGGCTTGCTCAGTTGGCGTAGCAGTATCAGCAGGGGGGGGAGTACTTGGAGTATAGAATGCCGCAGATGAAAGGCAAAGCACGAAGAGTGCTATGGCAAGGTACCAAGTAGCTTTTTCGAGAAAATCTGCTGTTCTTTGAACACCTCCAATTTGTGTGGAGCCCTGAAAACCTACTGCGAGGCCGCCACCTTTAGGATTTTGCAACAATACGATGCCTCCCAAAAGAAGGGAAACAATGATGATGAGTACGATGATAAACGTTGCCATAACTATAATTACTTTTTAAGTTGGTTCAAATTTTTTAATTGGGCTGCAAAGTAAACGCTTTTTTCTGGATGAAGCACCATTAATTGACGATAAACCTTTCTGGCTTTATCAATTTTTCCTTGCTGAGCGAATAATTTGGCCATGGTTTCGGTCACGAAGGTCATGTCATCTTCCAGACTATCTTTTCCTAGGTTGTCCTTAGTAGGATAGTCGGTGGCTTTTCCTGGTGTAATCTTAGGCTGAAGCTGGATGAATTTGTCAATGAGGTTTTGCTGATGTGCCTTTGGACCGGACACTTGCATTTTGTGCACAGTCACACTAGGCCCTGTCACTTCGGTTTTCTCTGCTGTGACTTTTAAAGTTTCACCGCTTGCCTCCTTATTTTTTTCAGAAGATACAGAGGCATTGCCTTTTTGTTTAGCGGCCTTCCACATCATCCATTCCGCATAAGTGCGCGGCTCATCTACTTGTTCCCCCGTTCCCTGTTCCCCTGTTCCTTCTTCCCTTGTTCCCTGTTCCTTTGTTCCTTGTTCTTGTTCTCGTTCTTGTTCTTGTTCTTGTTCTTGTTCCCCTTCTTCCTCTACCTCAAGTTCAATGGTGCTTTGAATTGCCTCCACGAGAATGTTCTGCGTCATATCATCCAAGTCCTTCGCATGGATCGTATCCCGTTCCCCTCGTTCTTGTTCTTGTTCTCGTTCTATTTCCTCCCCCTGCCCATGAATGGGTAGGCTAATTACCTCAACCTCCTGTTCCTGCCCCGCCCCTTTGGGTTTCCCTTGTTCCCCTATTCCTTGTTCCCCTGTTCCTTGTTCTTGTTCTCGTTCTTGTTCTCGTTCCCGTTCTCTTTCCTCCCCCTGCCCATGAATGGGCAGGCTAATCAACTGAACCTCCTGTTCCCTTGTTCCCTGTTCCCCCTGTTCCCCTTGTTCCCTTGTTCCTTGTTCCTTTTCCCCTGTTCCTTGTTCTTGTTCTTGTTCTCGTTCTCGTTCTCGTTCTCGTTCCCCCGTGATATATTGATACAATGTTTTTCTATCCAATGCATACACGGCAGCCTTTTGGAGCTGATCGGCAAAACGGTGATCGTTTTTTTCTTGATAAAGCTTGGCCAGGAGAATTTGAGCTGCTGTGAAATAGGGATACATCTCACGCACCTGCTCCAACTCTTGTATGGAGATGCCATCCCTCAAACGTGGATTTTCAATGGCGCTATAAATGAGATTTCTATCCATTATTACCAATTACCTACACTCGCATTATAAATTTCTTGCAGCAATTGATCATTGATCTCTGTCCACAATCCTTCTTCTACTGTCAATAAATCTGCAGCGGCCTCGAAGTCTGCAAATTTCGAGAAGGTTTTGTCAAAACTCAAATCTGGTTCAAGTGTATTGGTATATTTCACTTTTATAGTGATGCTCAACCTGTTCAATGATGCGGTTTCATTACCCTGAATAGCAACAGGCGCCACGCGATATTCTGTTATAAAACCCTCATATCTCAAATCGCCATTATTCTCAGCAATTTTTAATGGGCTTTGGCTTAACAATAGATCTTTCAAGCTCTCCGTCAGGCGTTGCGCATAAATGGGGCTGGCTAATGCCGTTTGAGATTTGAATAAATCAACCGAAAATGTAGATGCACCGCTAAACTGTCCGCCAGATAAGGAATAGCGAACCGTGCACGAAGCCAATAGTACAACCAAAAAAAAATATGTAACAGTCCTACTCATCTATTTTGCCAAGTTGTATTCTTTGATTTTTCGATATAATGTTCGTTCTGAAATACCGAGTTCTTGGGCCGCGTATTTGCGCTTATTCTTATGCTTTTGTAATGCCTTTTTTATGAGGTCTTTTTCACTGTCAGTAAGACTAAGCGATTCTTCGACTTCTTCGTGCGATGTGTGATGCACATCTACTTCGGAGGGTCTGCTCTGAGGCAGGTGAATCACGCTATTGGTGATGGGAGTATTGTACTCTGTATGATTATGTTCAATTGTCGCTTCTTCTTGAAACACGCGGTCGAAGAGAGCAGCATTCTCTTGACTCGGTACAAAGCTGCCACCACTCTGAATCATTCCAAGAACTAGCTTTTTAAGGTCTTGCAAATCATTCTTCATGTCAAACAGTACTTTATACAATATTTCGCGCTCAGTAAAATCTTGACCTCCGCCATTTTTGCCAACCACCATGGGCTTGCTGTTGAAACTATCTGATGGTAAATACTTGGTCAATGATTGAGCGGTGATGACGCGGTCTTGCTCTAGAACGCTCATTTGCTCGGTTATATTTTTTAATTGCCGCACGTTTCCGGGCCAATTGTATGAAGTCATCAACTGAATCGCATCAGGCGTCAGTTGGAGCGGAGGCATTTTGTATTTTTCCGAAAAATCTGTGGTGAATTTTTTAAACAACAACTCAATATCGCCGCGTCTTTCTCTCAGTGCGGGCATATTGATAGGCACTTGATTGAGACGGTAGTAGAGGTCTTCTCTGAATTTACCCTGTTGCAACGCACTGCTAAAATCCACATTGGTAGCAGCTACAACACGCACATTGGTCTTGATGACTTTCGAAGAACCAACACGAATGATTTCGCCAGTTTCGAGCACGCGCAAAAGACGAACTTGTGTGCCTAAGGGAAGTTCGGCTACCTCATCAAGGAATATGGTACCACCATTAGCTTCTTCAAAATAACCTTTCCGCGCCTCATGCGCTCCCGTAAAACTTCCCTTCTCATGGCCAAATAATTCGCTGTCAATCGTACCTTCAGGAATGGCCCCGCAGTTCACCGCGATGTATGGTCCGTGTTTGCGAGCACTAAGCTGGTGGATGATTTTTGGAATCACTTCTTTACCAACACCACTTTCTCCATTTATTAAAACAGATATATTGGTTGGCGCCACTTGCACCGCTACATCTAGCGCGCGATTGAGAAGGGGTGAGTTCCCGATGATCTCAAAACGTTGTTTTACTGATTGAATGTCCATAGTGATTTGGGGCTACGAATATACTGACGAACTGTCAGTGTTCGAGCCTAAAAACATGTTAAGGTAAAATTAGTTTTGTGCAGCGATCACCCTTGGATACACAGCAGTGATTTCCCCAAGAAGTGTTACCGCTGTGCAATCGTTTACCAAAACATCCACATAGTCACCGGGGTTTGCTTCTCCTTTCGGGAAGATCGCCACCACGTTTTGACTGATGCGGCCTTGATAGTGTTGGTCTGATTTTTTTGATGTGCCTTCCACCAATACACGGTGCACCTGACCTACGTAGGTTTTCGTGCGAATCGCGCTACATTCCATCTGTACGTCGATGATCTCTTTCAATCTTCTTCCTTTGACTTCCTCTGGAATATCATCCTCATACTTTCTTTCCGCAAGCGTTTTCGGACGCTCGCTATATTTAAACATGTAGGCGAGGTCATATTGCACTTCTTTCATTAAAGAAATAGTGTCCTGATGTTGCTCTTCTGTTTCGCCGCAAAATCCTGAAATGATATCGGTACTGATCGCCGCGTCTGGTAAGATGCGTTTGATGGCATCAATACGCTGGAGATACCACTCTCTGCTATAGCCGCGGTTCATACGTTTTAATACTTCAGAGTTTCCGCTTTGAACGGGCAAGTGGATATAGTTGCAGATATTCTCATACTTCGCCATCACGTGCAAGACATCGTCTGTCATGTCTTTGGGGTGACTGGTTGAAAAACGCACTCTTAAATCTGGAGAAACGAGCGCCACCATTTCCATAAGTTGTGCAAAATTTACCGTGGGCTCATTGGGGTTGACAATTTCACCTTTGTTGGTGATATTCCACTTGTAGCTGTCTACGTTTTGACCAAGCAAGGTCACCTCTCTGTAGCCAATATTGAATAAATCTTGAGCTTCTTTCACAATGCTCTTTGGATCACGACTGCGTTCGCGGCCGCGTGTAAAGGGCACTACACAGAATGAACACATATTATCACAGCCGCGCATGATGGAAATGAAAGCTGTTATCCCATTGCTATTAAGGCGAACAGGAGTGATTTCAGCGTACGTTTCCTCGCGACTTAATAAAACATTTACAGCCTTCTGGCCAGTGTCGACTTGGTCTATGAGATTTGGCAGGTCGCGGTATGCGTCTGGACCCACAACGAGGTCCACGAGCTTTTCTTCTTCGAGGAGTTTTTCTCTTAAACGCTCAGCCATACATCCAAGCACGCCGACAACCATTTCGGGTTTTCTCTTTTTAATGGATCTAAAATAATCCAGGCGACCTCTGACGCGTTGCTCCGCATTATCGCGGATGGCACAGGTGTTCAAAAGAATTAAATCCGCTTCTTCGGGATCTCGAGTGGTTGAGAATCCGGCCTCGGAAAGAATCGAGGCTACGATTTCACTATCAGAAAAATTCATCTGACAGCCATAGCTTTCGAGTAATAATTTGCGTCCCACCACTTGAGTAGGAGTGTCAATCATCAAGTATTCGCCTTGACGATTTTCGTCGATTGTTTTTTCTTCCACAGTGTTTGGCTGTTTTGAAATAATTTATTTGGGGCGCAAATATAGCATTTTCAAACCTTTTGAGGGTGATTTTGAATATCGAATAGAATATGGATTGTTATGCAAATAGTTGTTCGGATTCAAATCCGTCTATTTTTGCCCCGACCATATATATTTATTTTTGTCATTAAAGACAACAGAAAACGAGCTTAAAGAATGTCAAAGAACCTTGTTATAGTGGAGTCACCGGCGAAAGCCAAGACCATAGAGGGCTACTTAGGAAAGGATTACACAGTAAAGTCCAGCTATGGCCACGTGCGCGATTTGCCAAAAAATGACTTGGCCATAAACGTCGAAAAAGGGTTCGTGCCCGTTTACGAAATCACCGCCGACAAGCAAGAAGTTGTAAAAGAACTCAAGAAATTAGCATCAAAGGCAGAGATTGTCTGGTTGGCAACGGATGAGGACCGCGAAGGAGAGGCCATATCATGGCATTTGAAGGAGGCATTAGAACTTTCTGATAATAAGATTAAGCGCATCGTTTTCTCGGAAATTACCAAGAAGGCTATCACCAATGCAATTGAAAAGCCTCGCACCATTGATATTGATTTAGTGAATGCACAACAGGCACGTCGCGTGCTCGATCGCTTGGTAGGTTTTGAACTTTCTCCAGTATTGTGGAAAAAGGTTAGGCCGTCACTCTCAGCAGGACGTGTACAGTCTGTTGCGGTTCGGATTATTGTAGAGAGAGAAAGAGAAATTCAGAATTTCAAGTCTACTACCTTTTATAATGTCAGAGGTAATTTTGATTTAGGCACCGCCACCCTCAAGGCAGACTTGAGTAAGAAAATAGGAGAGGGGGATGCTGCACGCGATTTCCTCACCAAATGCATAGGAGCCGATTTCTTTATTAAAGGGATTGAGACGAAGCCGTCGAAAAGGACACCTGCTGCGCCATTTACCACTTCAACTCTTCAGCAAGAAGCAGGAAGAAAACTTGGATTTAGTGTTAGCCGCACAATGGTCGTTGCTCAAAGACTATATGAAAGCGGAAAGATTACATATATGAGAACAGACAGCGTGAATCTGTCTGACTTTGCAATCGATGCATGTCGCAATGAGATTAATGCTTCTTTTGGAGATAAATATTCCAAAACAAGACAATACACCAATAAAAGTAAGGGCGCGCAAGAAGCACACGAAGCAATTCGTCCTACCGACATGAGCGCGCATCAAATAGAGGGAGAGCGCGATGAGCAACGCTTATATGAACTCATCTGGAAGCGTACCATCGCATCACAAATGGCGGATGCGGAATTGGAAAAGACCACGGCAACGGTAGGCATTTCTTCAATGGATGATGTATTGCAGGCAAAAGGTGAAGTAATTCGATTCGACGGATTTTTAAAGGTGTATATCGAAAGCACTGACGACGAAGAAAATGAAGACGGCGGCAGCGGAATGCTTCCTCCGCTTACTGTTGGGCAAAAACTGCAGTTGATGGATATGACTGCGACCCAACGTTTCACACAGAAGCCCCCTCGTTATTCTGAATCGGCGCTCGTTAAACGCCTCGAAGAATTGGGAATCGGTCGCCCGTCAACTTATGCTCCCACTATCTCAACGATTCAAAACAGAGAGTATGTAGAAAAAAAGGATAAGGAAGGAATCCCTAGACCTTTTGAGGTATTGACCTTGAAAAACTCTCAAATAAGCAAAGAGGATAAATCTGAAAATACGGGTGCTGAAAAGTCAAAGTTATTCCCCACGGACATTGGAATTGTGGTTAATGACTTTCTAGTAGACCAGTTTCCAAACATTCTTGACTATGGCTTCACGGCCAAGGTGGAGGGCGAGTTTGATGACATCGCAGAAGGAAAGTTGCAGTGGCAGGATATGATGAAGAGATTTTATAATCCTTTTCATAAAAACGTTCAGGAAACGATCGAGTCAGCACAGAGGGCTACAGGAGAGCGTGATTTAGGCAAAGACCCTGCGTCTGGCAAACCTGTTATTGCACGCATTGGGCGCTTTGGTCCGATTGTACAAATCGGAGCAAGCGACGATACAGACAAGAAGTTCGCCTCTTTAAGACCTGATCAAAGTATAGGTAACATCACACTCGAAGACGCATTGAAGCTTTTTGATCTTCCTCGCAATCTCGGCGAATGGGAAGGTCAACCAATCATTGTATCGGTGGGGAGATTCGGACCTTATGCTAAACACGGCAGCACTTTCGCCTCATTGAAGGTAAAAGAAGGTGATGATCCATATACCATCGACTTTGATCGTGCGAAGCAATTGATAGAAGACAAAAAGGCTGGAGTAATCGCGAACTTGATCTTGACATTCGACGAAAGACCCGAAGTGCAGGTGCTCAACGGTCGCTTCGGTCCTTACATTAAAGTTGGAAAAGACAACTTTAAAATCCCCAAGGGCAAAGACCCTAAAACACTTACAATTGCGGAGATTGACACGATTGTGGCCGAAACACCAGCCAAGCCCTCACGCGGAGGAAGAGCGGCTGCAGCCAAGAAAACCGCTGCAACTAAAGCACCAGCGAAGAAGGCTCCAGCTAAAAAAGCAGCAGCAAAAAAATCACCAGCAAAAAAGGCTGCGAAGAAAAAATAGATTGCTAAAAATCCTTTGTTGATACATCAGCAATAAGGACAAATTATAGCGCTGTTGAAGAGGTAACTTCGTTGCCATTCAACAGCGTTTTTTTATGATGGACATTTCAGTTTTCTTTTCCTTTTGTTCGAAAGAACAGTTTGACCCAAATGGCAGTCTGAACAATCGTTTGGTAAGCACCACACACTTCTTTACCGGCGATCTGGCCGAGCTAGAGGGAAAGAAAATTGCGATCATCGGGGTGAAAGAAGATCGCAATAGCGTAAACAATAAAGGTTGCAGCAAAGCTCCAGATGTAGTGCGCCGCGAATTCTATAAGTTATTCCCCTTTGATAGAGAGGCACACATAATTGACCTAGGTAATATTGAAGCGGGTAATGAAATAACCGATTCCTACTATGCTTTGAATCATACCTGTCAATACTTGCTAAAGAAGAATATTATTCCTGTGATTATTGGTGGTTCTCAAGATTTGACCTACGCCAATTATCTCGCTTATGAGACCTTGGAGCAAACGGTCAATTTGGTAACTGTTGATCCCAAATTAAACTTCGGACAAAGTCCTGATGATTTGAGCAATGAAGGTTACCTCAATAAAATAGTCTTACACAAGCCTAATTTTTTATTCAACTACTCCAACATCGGGCATCAGCGGTACTTAACCGATCCTCAGCTCATTGAGTTAATGAGCAAGATGTACTTTGATACCTTTAGATTAGGCGAAATGCAGCATACGCATATACTACGCAATGAGCCAATTATTCGTAACGCAGATCTGCTCAGTATAGATATCAGTGCAGTGCGCCGACCAGAGAGTCCTGGATGCGCTGATGCCGGTCCGAATGGATTCTACGGACACGAAGCTGCGCAATTGGCCTGGTATGGCGGTTTGAGCGATAAGCTCACATCATTTGGTATCTATGAATACAATCCGGAATATGATCGGGACAACCAAACAGCACAACTCATTGGACAAATGCTGTGGTGCTTCGTGGATGGATTCCTCAATCGCAAGGCTGATTATCCAATCGGCGATCACAGCGAGTACTTGAGATATATCGTTAACCTAGCGCAAGAGTCGCATGAGCTGGTATTTTATAAAAGCAACCGCAGCGATCGTTGGTGGATGGATGTACCTTATCCAGCTGGTCAAGAAAACAAGTATGAGCGTCATCACCTCGTGCCATGCACCTACGAAGAGTATCAGCAAGCCACAAATGATGAAATGCCAGATAGATGGTGGAAAACTTATCAAAAATTGGTATAAAGAATTTAGAGATTCGGCGATATTTTCTGTCATTACAACGCCATTTTCTCCATTTTGCAATCAATAGGAGTCATGTTTTGCACATAGGTAAATGTGAATTTTTTTTTGCAAGTGCGAAAAAGTTACTACTTTAGCGACTTTCCAAAAAGTACCTTTATACCATAATAAAGCTTAACTCATTAGAAACCAATATGAAGAAGAGTTTACTCACTACGGCAATAGTCTCCCTTACTCTGTCCTTGTTTGCGCAACAAGACCCACAATTGACATTTTGGATGTACGACAAGCAGTCGTTCAACCCAGCAGGTGCGGGTTTTGACCCTAACCATTGCGTGACTTTAATCTACCGCAACCAATGGACTGGTTTCGATAGCAGCCCAAGAACTACCTTGTTTAACTACAGTGGAAATTATGGTGTAAACAATTTCAAGTTTGGTGCGGGTCTTACTTTTTTCAATGATCAATTAGGTCAGGAGAAAAACAACAATTTCCGTTTGCATTTCGCTCCAAAATTTGATTTAGGTGGAAAGACAGTTGCTCTTGGAGTTACTCTCGGTGCAATGAATAAAGCCTTAGGAAACGATTGGATCGCTATCGATGATTTTCGTCAAGACGACGCTATCCCAGATAGTCAGCAATCACAAACTGCTTTTGATATGTCCTTCGGAGCGATGATTTATGAGCAAGGAAAATACTATTTTGGTGTTTCAGCAACACACTTAACTGCTCCAGCATTGGATGAGTTGAATTTCAAAGCTGCGCAGCATTTCTACGCGATGGGAGGTTATAATTTCCCAGTGGGCTCTGCGCCAATCACTGTAAGAACAAATGCTTTGGTAAAGTCAGACCTTGCTGCACCTCCAGCGTTTGACTTGAATGCAAACGTTCTTTACAGCAATTTGATTTTCGGTGGTATTACTTTCCGTCCAGGCGATGCAATCAGCCCGATGGCTGGTTTGGAGTATTGTTTTTCTCCAAAGGCATCTAACGGTGGCCGCACTACATTGAACCAATGTTTGAGACTAGGATATTCATACGATATTACAACTTCTGAACTCAGGAATTATTCTTCAGGTTCGCACGAGGTATTTGTGACATATTGTTTCAACTTCGAAACAATGCCGATTCGTTCACGTCACAACAACCCGCGCTTCCTATAAAATAAAACGTAACCTAAATAGTTATAGACACGTAAAGAATAGGAACCTGCCTTTAGAAGTTAAAAGTTTTAGTAAAAACCCACTAATGTGTTGTTTAGTTACTAAAAAAGGGAAATCATGAAAAAATCGTTGTTTTATTTAATCGTTGTAGTAGCCCTTGCTAGTTGTT
>JBKCOM010000124.1:0-3536 GCA_046309775.1 Flavobacteriales bacterium | reverse complement strand
ATCGCGCTTCATAATGCGAATTTATATAGGACTTGCACAAAGGCGTTCTTTTCATTAACCTTAATTAACCTCACTTCAAGTTTGATTAACCTAGTTGCCCTAATTGGTAGAGTTCTTTTGCTAAAAATAAAAAGAAAGTATTATGAAAAAATTAATCGCCGTTTTCGCAGTATTAATCAATACTCTGGCTTTTGGTCAAAACGCTAATTGTATTCGCGTGGATTATGTCGAGTCGATTGGTTTGGATAAAAGTCTTGATTTAGATTCCGCCCTTGCAGAACAACTCAAGGGATTGTTGCCAGATAAAATAGAAATGTACAATCAACTTTACCTGATCGGCAATAAAGGAGTGTACGGAACAGATAAGGTAAAGATGGAAGAGCAGATGGCTGAACAGAAAAAGAAGCAGCAGGAATCTGGAGGACTTGTCTTAATTGGTATGGACGGAGCTCCTCAAAACTCTCTTTTCGCTGATTTAGAAAAACAAACAACTGTTGAACAACGAGATTTTATGGGTAAACTATTTTTAATCGAAGGTAAAATCGAACCAATATCATGGAAGATTACAGGAAATAAAAAAACCATTCTCAGTTATGAAGTTCTAGAGGCTACAGCAAAGGTCGGCGACGAACAGGTGATTGCTTGGTTTACAGCAAGCATCAAATCGGAAATGGGACCTAATGGAATGACTGGATTACCAGGCTTAATTCTCGAGTTGGAATATCCCGATTCTCAAAGAAAAATTGTGGCAATTAGAATAGATCAGAATGAGAAGGATACTTCTAAAGTGCAAGCTCCATCCAAAGGAAAGAAGATTACAGAAGAGGAGTTCAATAAAATGGTTGAGGAAAAGACCAAAGAAATGCAAGAGCAGTTCTCTGGAAGAGATCAGGGTTTAATTATTAAGATGGATTAATTATGAGACTTCTTTTTCTTGGATATTTCTTGATGTTTTCTAGTTTCATTTTCAGTCAACAGACAATTGGAGGACTGGTGCTGGATGCAGATAAACAGCCACTTCCATTTGCTACAATCACTTTATTGGATGTTAGCGATAGCACATTTCAATACTTTGGAATGACCGATTTGGACGGTAAATATATCATTCGAGGTGTAGCCAATAATGTCTATTTGCTTCAAGCGGCACTTACAGGGTATGAGACATCTTATCAGACATTGGTGGTAAACGATACCATGAATAAGGTCATAAACATTGAATTGGCAATGGCTGCGAAATTGTTGAATGGAGTTAGCATTGAAGCGGAGAGAATACCTATTAGATTGAATGGCGATACTCTTGAGTACAATAGTGCTGCCTTTAGAACATCCGCAAATGCTAACGTAGAAGAACTATTGAAAAAATTACCGGGCGTAGAAGTCGATGATCAGGGAAACATTAAAGTGAATGGAAAAACAGTGCAGAAGGTATTGGTTGACGGAAAGGAATTCTTCGGCAATGATCCAACAATAGCAACCAAGAACATTCCTGCGGATGCCATCAATAAGGTTCAAGTCTACGAAGGTAAAGGCGATCTGAATGAAATGACGGGCTATGATGATGGCACAAGAGAACAGACCATTAATTTAACTCTGAAAGAAGATCGCAAGAATTCATGGATAGGGGAGGTCTATGCTGGTGTAGGCACTGACGAGCATTATAAATTTGGTGGAAAGGCGCTTCGGTTTGCAGGAAAACATCAATTCTCCATTCTCGGAATGGGGAATGATATCAATGATTTCGGATTTGGCGTCAAAGATTACATCGATTTCAATGGTGGCCTAGCGGCATTGGGGTCCGGTCAGATAACGCTCGATGGTGACGATATTCCCGTAAATTTTGGACAGCCCATATATGGAAACAATGAGTCTATTGCGGGGGGTATTAATTACACTTATCAGAAGGATAAGTTCCATCGTTTTTCTATTAATTATCTAGGAAGCGGCGTGGATCGATTGCTCAACGAGACTTTTCGAACACGCAACATTCTGCAAAATGGTGAATTCAATCAATACGGCTTTGACAACGAACAACGCGAAAATCAGAATCATGCCATTCGCTTGAGCACGAAGTGGCGTCTGGATACGCTGTCAAGCTTAGTATTCAATGCAAGCGCTGGTCAAAAATTTTTAAATGCACTTTCACAAGAAGAAACAACAACAGAATTCATTACTCCGCAACAACGATTGAATGCCTTTAACAGGCGTGATCAATTACAACAGTCTATAAACACAGATGCAACTTATGTTAAGCGCTTGTTTGGATTTTGGTCACTATTTGAAGCAAATGTCGGTGCATCCTATTCCAAGACCATCGACAATCGAGATTTTACCAATAATGTTTTTTTATTTACTGATAATTCATTCGTCACAAACCAACAAGTCTTGGATAATGTAAATAAAGAAATGACGTGGGTGGCTGGGGCAACACTACGAAAGACACTGACCAAAACGTGGGATGCTTCCATTGGTGTGAATGGTAGGTGGAATGAGGGTTCCACGAATCGCACCCAATCTCCTTTTTTTGATGAAATAGATTTAGTCGATGTAGCAGCTAATCGAAATGCGCGTTGGGGAAATGTTGATATCGCCTTTAATCGGGTGAAGGCAAAAAGTCAGTTTAGAGTTTCCATTCAACCAACCGTTTACCAATGGAATGGATATGATTCAAAGCTAGAGTTCTTACCCAATCTTACATGGAGATCAGATTATGCAGCAGGAAAATCTGTCAACTTGAATTATTCAAGAACAATAGATCTTCCGACTTCAGAACAGTTGGTGGAATACGTAAATGCCACAAATCCACAACAGGCTTTTAAAGGAAACGCAGCCTTACGTCCAGAGGATAAACACACTGTTTTTGGTCAATGGTTTTTCTTCGATCAATTTTCTTTTACAGGATTGTTTTTATCTATCAATAATCAATATACACGCGATAAAATCGTTTGGGCGCGCACGATTCGCGATGATGGTACGCAACTTTGGGAGTACCAAAATGTGAATTATGACAACACCACCACCGCTTCAGTAGATTTTAATCGTCCGTTGCGCGCCATTAAATCAAACCTTTCTCTCAGTTATAGTCCTACGTGGTCATCTTCCATCACTCCTATCAATGCGGTCGAAGTAAAATCGAATACATGGACGCATTCATTCGAGGCAAAATTGGATAATCGAAAAAAGGAAAAGTGGGATGTAGGTCTCGGCGGAAAATTTGAATTTGGAAGGAGTATTTTCAGCAATATTGATGGGTCTAATGATTTCACGAATCTGTCTTACTTTGCATATTCAGAGTGGTATCCTAACAAACAGTTTACGTTCAAACTCAAAGGAACAGTAAATAACTATATGGCCACAGACATTGGAGAACGACAAGTAATCCCTATTCTCTCAGGTTCGATTGCTTACCAATTAAAGAAATGGAATAAGTGGACACTTGAGCTTGAAGGATTCGATTTATTGGATAGGAATACGGGTGTTACAAGATTTGTAGAATTAAATTCATTGAATGAGACCAATAGCAATCTAATTAGCAGGTA